>NZ_JAUJFI010000140.1 GCF_030849505.1 Azospirillum isscasi
CCCCCCCGGCCCTCGGGGCCGGCCCGCGCCCCCCCCCCCCCCCGCCGCCCGCCCCGCCCAGCCCGCCGAAGCGCACGCCCGCCGCCGCGGCCAGGGCGGCGCGGCGGTTGGTGTCGCGGAAGTGGGAGTTGCCGCCGTCGATCAGCACGTCGCCCGGCGACAGGCGGGGCAGCAGGGCCGCCGTCAGCTCGTCCACCGGGGCGCCGGCGGGCACCATCATCAGGATCACCCGCGGCGCCTTCAGCGCGCCCAGCAAGTCCTCAACCGACGCGCAGGGGACGGCGTTGCCCACCTGGGCGGCGAAGGCGGCGCGCCGCCCCTCGTCCAGGTCGTAGCCCGCCACCACGGCCCCGTGGTCGGCCAGATTGGCGGCGAGGTTGCGCCCCATCACGCCCAGACCGAGGACGGCGATGTCGGCCGAGCCGGCGGTGGCGGTCTCCGCCCCGGTCCCGGTCGAGTTGCCCTGCACCATTACGACGAACTCCCGTACGTTCTCTTCGATGAAGCTCAAGTGGTCTCGCGGACCATCAGGCGAAAGCCCAGATCCACGCAGCGTGGCTCTGGCCGGCTTTGCGCCCGGTCCTCCATGCCGGCGATCAGCAGGCGGGCCGCCTCCACGCCGATGGCGCGGCGGGGGGTGGCGACGGTGGTCAGCGGCGGGACGGTCCAGGCCGCCCCCGCCAGATCGTTGAAGCCGGCGACGGCCAGCCGCTCCGGCACCGGGATGCCCAGCCGCGCGCACTGGAACAGCGCGCCCTGCGCCAGATCGTCGTTGCACAGGAACAGCGCGTCGGTGTCGGGATGCGCGGCCAGGGCGCGTTCCAGCAATTCGGCGCCCAGCGCGACGGAGGTGGCGTCCGGCACCAGCAGTTCGCGGTCCGGGTCGTGCCGTCCGGCGTCGCGCAGCGCCTGCCGCCAGCCGTCGCAGCGCTGGCGCGTGCGCGGGTCGAGCTGCCCGGCGATCAGCCCGATGCGCCGCCGCCCCCGTTCCGCCAGATGCGCGCCGATGGCGTAGCCGGCGTCGAACTGCGAGAAGCCGACCGTCCGCACGCCGCCGTCCCCGTGCCCGCCGTCCCCGAGCCCGCCCTCCGTGGTCAGGTCCATGGTGTGGACGACCGGCACGGTCAGGCTGCGCAGCAGGTCCCAGGTGCCCGGCGTGTGGTCCAGCCCGGTCAGGATCACCCCGTCCGGATCGTGGGCGAGCTGGGCGCGCAGCACGCGCTCCTCCGCCTCCGGGCCGTAGCCGGTGACGCCGATCAGCGGCTGGTAGCCGTGCGGGCTCAGCGTCTCTTGCACTCCGGCCAGCAGGTCGATGAAGACGGCGTTGGTCAGCGAGGGGATCAGCACCGCCACCGTCATCGTCCGCGCCGAGGCCAGGGCCGACGCCACGCGGCTCGGCACGAAGCCCAGGCGGCGGCTGGCCTCCTCCACGCGGGCGCGCACCTCCGCGCTGACCGAATCGGGGCGGCGCAGGGCGCGGGACACGGTCATGGCGCTGACCCCGGCGGCGGCGGCCACGTCGGCCATGGTAGCGCGTCCGCTGCGCGAGGATCGGGGTTTGCGGGTGGGGGCGGTCGTCATGGTTCTCCGGATCTCCGTGGGCCATTATCCCGCGCCGGATTGGGCTTTACAAGCTTCCTTTGTTAGCGGTAACATATCGACCTCTCCCCACCCTTTTCGTTTCGAAGGTCCATCGGCATGAGCGCTCTTCCGTCTTCAGATGTTACCGCTAACATGGCCGGGCCGGTGGACGCCGTGGTGGTCATGGGCGTGGCGGGCTGCGGCAAGACCTCGGTGGGGGAGGAGCTGGCCAAGCGGCTCGGCTGGCAGTTCCTGGAGGGCGACGGCTTCCACCCGCCGGAGAACATCGCGAAGATGTCCGCCGGCGTCCCGCTTCAGGACGAGGACCGCTGGGGCTGGCTGGACACCATCGCCGCCCACATCGCTCTGGCGCGGGAGGCGCGGGCGCCGATCGTCGTCTCCTGCTCCGCCCTGAAGCGCCGCTACCGCGAGCGGCTGAGCGCGGGGGGACTGCGCGTCCTGTTCGTCCATCTGCACGGCAGCCGGGAGACGATCCACGCCCGCATGGCCCGGCGCTCCGGCCATTTCATGCCGGCCAGCCTGCTCGACAGCCAGTTCGCGGCGCTGGAGCCGCTGGGGGCCGGGGAGCTCGGCATCGTCTGCGACATCGACGCCACCCCGGCGGAGATCGCCGCCCGCGTCGCGGCGCTGGTCGCCCCCGCCGCCTGACCGTTTTCCCGTCCGGAAGGACCGCGCCATGAGCCTCCACCCCGTCCTCCACCCCGTCGTAGACGCCGTCACCCGCCGCATCCGGGAGCGCAGCCGCACCTCCCGCGCCGCCTATCTGGAGCGGTTGCGGGCCGCTGCGGCGCAGGGGCCGCGCCGCCGGTCGCTGGGCTGCGCCAACCGCGCGCACGGCTTCGCCGGCTGCACCGCCGCGGACGACAAGGCGGCGCTGCGCGACGGTGCGATCCCGGCCATCGGCATCGTGACTTCCTACAACGACATGCTGTCCGCCCATCAGCCCTACGGCGCCTATCCGGAGCGCCTCAAGGCGGCGGTGCGGGCGGCGGGCGGCGTGGCCCAGGTGGCGGGCGGCGTGCCGGCCATGTGCGACGGCGTGACCCAGGGCGAGCCGGGGATGGAGCTGTCGCTCTTCTCGCGCGAGGTGATCGCCATGGGGACGGCGGTCGCCCTGTCGCACGGGACCTTCGACGGGGTGCTGTGCCTGGGCGTCTGCGACAAGATCGTTCCGGGCCTGCTGATCGGCGCGCTGTCCTTCGGCCATCTGCCGACCGTCTTCGTGCCCGCCGGGCCGATGCCCTCCGGCCTGCCCAACAAGGAGAAGGGCCGCATCCGCCAGCTTTACGCGGAAGGCAAAGTGGACAAGGACGCGCTGCTGGAGGCGGAGGCCGCGTCCTACCACGCGCCGGGCACCTGCACCTTCTACGGTACGGCGAACTCGAACCAGATGCTGGTCGAGATGATGGGGCTGCACCTGCCGGGGGCGAGCTTCGCCAACCCCGGCACGCCGCTGCGCGACGCGCTGACCGATGCCGCGGCGCGGCGGGTGGTGGGGCTGCGCACGCCCATCGGGGAGATCGTGGACGAGCGCGCCGTCGTCAACGCGGTGGTCGGGCTGCTGGCGACCGGCGGGTCCACGAACCACACGCTGCATCTGCCGGCCATCGCCGCGGCGGCGGGGATCGCCCTGAGCTGGGAGGATTTCGCCGATCTGTCGGCGGTGGTGCCGCTGCTGGCCCGCGTCTACCCGAACGGCAGCGCCGACGTGAACCAGTTCGAGGCGGCGGGCGGCATGGCCTTCCTGATCGGGGAACTGGCCGGCGCCGGGCTTCTGCACGGCGACGCCGCCACCGTCTGGGAGGAGGAGGGCATCGCCGCCTACCGCCGCCCGTTGCGGCTGGAGGGGGAAGCGCTGGTCCGTGGTGAAGAGGTTCGGGAGAGCCGCGACCCCGCGGTGCTGGCTCCCGTGTCGGCGCCCATGGCGGCGGAGGGTGGGCTGCGCGTGCTGACCGGGCCGCTGGGGCGCGCGGTGGTGAAGGTCTCCGCCGTGAAGCCGGACCACCGGGTGATCGAGGCGCCGGCCCGCGTCTTCGCCGACCAGGAGTCGGTGCAGGCGGCGTTCCGCCGGGGCGAGCTGCACCGCGACGTGGTGGTGGTCGTGCGCTTCCAGGGACCGAAGGCCAACGGCATGCCGGAGCTGCACAAGCTGACACCGCCGCTGGGGGTGCTTCAGGATCTGGGCTACCGCGTGGCTCTGGTGACGGACGGGCGGATGTCCGGCGCGTCGGGAAAGGTGCCGGCGGCGATCCACGTCACGCCGGAAGCCGCGGCGGGCGGGCCGCTGGGGCGTGTCCGCGACGGCGACGTGCTGCGGCTGGACACGGAGCGCGGCACGCTGGAGCTGCTGGTGGAGGCCGCGGAGTTGGACGCGCGTCCGGTGGCCGATGCGCCCGCCGATGCGGGTGCGGGCTGCGGGCGGGAGCTGTTCGGGGTGTTCCGCCGGGCGGTCGGCAGCGCGGACTCTGGGGCGTCGGTGTTCGGGTGAGGTGGTCGCACCGGGCCCCCACCCAACCCTTCCCCACCTTCGGCGGGGCAGGTTGGGAGGGGGGCCCGACACGACCACTCCCCACTTCCCCAAATTCACCCCACCGTCAGTTCGTAGGTTCCCATCGTCCCGTACACCGCGACGGACGTGCTGCCCGCCGGGACCATGACGGTGCCGATGTGCGACCCGGTGGTCACCACGTCGCCGGCCTTCAGGCCGCCCAGGCTGACCGCCCCTTTGTTGGCCATCCACACCAGAAGCCGCACCGGCTCGCCCGCCGAATTGCCGGCGACGGTCTCGATCTTCCGCTCGCCGTCCACGACCAGGGCCACCCGCTCCTTCAGCGGCTCCAGCGAGCGCCAGTCCGCGATGGCCGGGCCGACGACCAGGGCGCCGTGGTTGAACTGGTCCGCCATGTGGCTGAGCGGGTCCTGCGAGCCGAAACCGGCGAAGCGCGTGTCCACGATCTCGAAGGCCGGGTGGACGGATTCCACGGCGTCCAGAACCTCCTCGCGGCTGTAGGGCTCGGCGCGGGGCGGCAGGTCCCTGGCGAATTTGTAGGCGATCTCCGCCTCCATGCCGATGACCTGGAAATTGGCGGCGGGAAGCGCCGTGGTGTCGAAGAACAGCGTGTCGGCGTGGATGGGCGCGCGGAACGGCTCCGAATCCGGGGTGCGGGCGCCGACCTTCCAGGCGGCGACCGGGCCGAGACGGCGGGCCACGGCGTCCTGGATGGCGTAGGCCTCGGCCTCGCTGGCGGGGCGGGTGGGCAGGGCGGACAGCCAGTTGCGGCTTGTCCGCGCCTGGAGCAGAGCGTCAACGGAGTCGTTCATCGTCGTCGGGCCTTCGCGTCGTTCTGATTATTCGGGCTTGCCGGGTTGGGCTCTCATGGCCCCGCAGGACTCGCGGATGACCAGCCGGGCGGGCAGGATCACCCGCTCCGGCGCGCCTTGCGGGTCGGCGATGCGGCGCAGCAGCAGGCGGGCGGCCTCCTGCCCGATCTGGCGGGCGGAGGTGGCGACGGTGGTCAAAGCGGGGCGGCTCATCGCCGCTTCGGTCACGTCGTCGAAGCCGGTCACGGCGACGTCCCGCCCGGCCCTGAGACCGCGGGCCTCCAGCCCCAGCATCGCGCCGAACGCGACCAGATCGTTGTAACAAAGCATCGCGGTCGGCGGGTCGGGCAGGTCGAGCAGCGGTCCCACCGCCTCCAGCCCGGCGCGGCGGGTGACCGGGCAGCGGATGATCAGGTCCGGCGACAGGCCGTGCCGCCGCATGGCGGTGCCGAAGCCGGCGCGGCGCCCCGCCGCGGCGGAGTGGGACAGGTTGCCGCCGACGAAGGCGATGCGGCGGTGGCCGAGGCGGATCAGATGCTCGGTCACCATCTCCATGCCGAACTCGTAATCCACCCCGGCGTAATCGCCCTCGCGGGCGGAGACGAAGCGCAGCGCCTGCACGCAGGGAAGCTGCCAGCGGCGCAGCCGCTCCAGCAGGTCGGGCGGCGTGCCGGCGGTGGGGCAGACGATCACCCCGTCCACATTGTGTTCCCGCATCCGCTGAAGGAAGCGGTCCTGCCGTTCGACCGATTCGGCGGTGTTGGCGAGGAAGGCGACCACCCCTTCCTCCCCCAGCACATCGTCCACCCCGGCGGTCAGCTCGCCGTAGAAGGAGTTGTTGATCTCGCAGACCAGCAGGCCGACCGTGTCGGTGCGGGTGGCGCGCAGGGTTGCGGCGCCGCGGTTGTAGACGTAGCCCAGCGCCGCGATGGCCGCCTGCACGCGCTCCCGCGTCTCGGCGGCGACCAGCGGGCTGCCGCGCAGGACGAGCGAGACGGTGGACCGCGACACCCCGGCGTGGTTCGCGACCTCCGTCAGGGTGATGCGGGCCGGTCCGCCGGGCTCGTCAAGGATGCTCATTCACACCACGGCGGTCGGAAGCGGCTGTCCGGCGAAGAAGGCCGACAGGTTCGCCAGCACCAGATCGCCCATGGCCTTGCGCGTCTCCACCGTGGCGCTGGCCTGATGCGGCTGGAGCACCACGTTGTCCAGGCCGAACAGGGCTTCCGGCGCGTGCGGCTCGTTGGCGAAGACGTCCAGCGCCGCGCCGCCCAGACGCCCATCGGTCAGGGCGGCGACCAGCTCCGGCTCGTCCACCACGGCGCCGCGGGCGACGTTGACCAGCAGCCCGTCGGGGCCGAGCGCCTCGATCACCGCGCGGTTGACCATGCCGCGGGCGTCCGGCCCGGCGGAAGCGGCGACGATCAGGATGTCGCTCTCCCGCGCCAGATCGACCGGGGAGGCGACGAAGCGGTAGGGCACGTCGGTGCGCGGTTTGCGGTTGGTGTAGGCGATGTCCATGGCGAAGCCGGCGGCGCGCTGGGCGATGGCCAGCCCGATGCGGCCCAGCCCCAGGATGCCCAGCCGCTTGCCGGTCACCTTGCGGGCCAGCGGCAGGCCGCCGCCCGGCCAGCGCCCGGCGCGCACGAAGCGGTCGCCGACCATCATGCGGCGCGACCCGGCGATCATCAGCCCGATGGCGAGATCGGCCACGTCGTCGGTCAGCACGTCCGGCGTGTTGGTGACGCGCACCCCGCGGGCGGCGGCGTGCGTCAGGTCCACCGCGTCGGTGCCGACGCCGTTGATCGCGACGATCCCCAGATTCGGGCAGGCGTCCATGACGGCGTTGCCGACGCCCGTGCCGCCCCCGGTGACGACGGCGCGGACCCGCGGCCCGACCTCCGCCACCAGCCGGTCGCGGTCGGGCGCCGCGGCGAGGCGGTGGACGGTGTAGCCCGCGTCCAGCGCCGCCTCGATGTACGGCATCATGGGTTCGACGAGGAGGATCTCCGGCTTCATAAAACGCTGTCCTTAATGGGAGAGGATCTGGCCGAGGAAGTTGCGGGTCCGCTCGGACTTGGGATTGGAGAAGAATTCGGCGGGGATGGCCTGCTCGACGATCTCGCCGCGGTCCATGAAGATCACGCGGTCGGCGACCGACTTGGCGAAGCCCATCTCGTGCGTCACGCACAGCATGGTCATGCCGTCCTCGGCAAGGCCGATCATGGTGTCCAGCACCTCCTTCACCATCTCGGGGTCGAGGGCGGAGGTCGGCTCGTCGAACAGCATCACCTTGGGATTCATGCACAGCGAGCGGGCGATGGCGACGCGCTGCTGCTGGCCGCCGGAGAGCTGGCCGGGGTACTTGTCCGCCTGCTCCGGGATGCGCACGCGCTCCAGATACTTCATGGCGATGGCCTGGGCCTCCGCCTTGGTGGTGCCGCGCACCTTCATGGGCGCCAGCATGCAGTTCTGGATCACGGTCAGGTGCGGGAACAGGTTGAACTGCTGGAAGACCATCCCGACCTCGCGCCGCACCTGATCGAGATGGCGGTGGTGGGAGTCCAGCGTGATCCCGTTGACGGTGATCGTGCCCTTCTGGTGCTTCTCAAGCTGGTTGATGCAGCGGATCAGCGTGGACTTGCCGGAACCGGAGGGGCCGCAGATGACGATCCGCTCGCCCTTGCGGACCTCCAGCTCGATGTCCTTCAGCACATGGAAGCTGTCGTACCATTTCTGGACGCCTTCCATGCGGATGACGACCTCGCCGCTGACGGGCCGCGGCACGGGGGCATCCGTGGAATCGTAAGCCGGCGCCATGGGGAAACTCCTGCTGATTTGGCCCTCTCCCGCCCCGGGAGAGGGAAGGGACCCACGCGGAGCGTGGGAAGGGTGAGGGTGTCGCCGAGAATGGTGCGCCGATCCTCGCCGCTACCCTCACCCGCCCGCTTCGCGGGCACCCTCTCCCGGGGCGGGAGAGGGGGTGAAACGCCTTACGACTTGGTCAGCGGGGGCAGGTCGGTGCCCAGCCACTTCTTGTGGATCTCGTTCAGCTCGCCGCTCGCCTTGGCGGACTCGATGAAGCCGTTGACCCACGCCAGCAGGGCGTCCTGGCCTTTGCGCATGGCGATGCCCTGGACCTGACGGTTCAGCACGAACTTCATCTCGTAGTTCGCCTGCGGGGCCAGCTTCTTTATCTCCTTGGTGACCACGTTGCTGAGGCCCAGCGCGTCCACCTGCCCGGACAGCATCGCCTGCACGGCGCTGGCGTCGTCGTCGAAGCGCATGATGCGGGCGTCCTTCGGGGCGACGGCGGTCAGCGCGTTGTCCTGGGTGCTGGCGCGGGCGACGCCGACGCGCTTGCCGGACAGCTCCGCCGTGTCCTTGATCTTGGTGTTGGCCGGGGCGACCAGACCGATCTCGATGGCGGCGTAGGGCTCGGAGAACTGCACCTGCTCGGCGCGGGCCGGCGTGATGCCCAGCGAGGCGACCAGCAGGTCCACCTTGTTGGTCAGCAGATAGGGGATGCGGTTCGGGCCGGTCACCGGGACGATCTCCACCGGGACGCCCATGTGCTTGGCCAGCAGCTTGGCGACGTCGGCGTCGTAGCCGTCCGGCTTGCCCTCGGCGGTGGTGATGCCGAAGGGCGGGAAATCCACCAGCATGCCGATGGTCAGCTTGCCCTTCGCCTTGATCTCGTCGACGGTCTGGGCGGCGGCGGGGACGGCCGTCGCGACGGCGCCGATGGTGGCGGCGGCCATCAGGACACCGGCGACGGCGAGGCGGCGGGTGATCGAAAGGCTCATGGTCTGTTCCCTCACGGTTTTTTGATTGTTGGAAAAGGTCAGCGGGTGGCGACGGCGTAGCGCCGCTCCAGCCGGGCGCTGAGCAGCGACAGCGGCCAGCACATGGCGAAGTAGAGGGCCGCCACGATCCCGAACACCAGGAAGGGCTGGAAGGTGGCGTTGTTGACGATCTGCCCGGCGCGGGTCAGCTCGGTGAAGCCGATGATGGCGGCCAGCGACGTGCTCTTGATGAGCTGCACGAGGAAGCCCACGGTCGGCGGCACCGCGACCTTCACCGCCTGCGGCAGGATCACGTAGCGCATCAGCCCCGGATAGCGCAGGCCGAGCGCGGAGGCCGCCTCCCACTGGCCGCGCGGCACCGACTGGATGCAGCCGCGCCAGATCTCGCCCAGGAAGGCGCTGGCGTTCAGGGTCAGGCCCAGCGCCGCGGCGGCCCAGGGGTTCAGGTCGAAGCCCATCACCGTGGCGCCGAAGAACACCAGGAAGAGCTGCATCAGCAGCGGCGTGCCCTGGAAAAGCTGGATGTAGCCGGTGGCGGCCAGCCGCACCGCCTTGACGTCGGAGGTGCGGGCCAGCGCGATGAACAGGCCGACCGTGGCACCGCCGACGAAGGCGATGGCCGACAGCGCCAGCGTCCACTGAACGGCGCTGAGGAGGAAGAGGAATTCGTTGTAACTGAAGGCGCGGATCATGGCTCGGCCCTCCCTCAGCGCCGGTCGGTGTCGTAGGCGAAGGCCAGCTTGTAGATGCCGGCGAACAGCGCCGAGAAGGCCATCGCCAGCGCCAGATAGATGCCGGTCACCACGATGTAGATCTCGAAGCTGCGGAAGGTCTGCGACTGGATGTTGTTGGCGACCGAGGTCAGCTCGTCCGCCGAGATCGCCGACACCACGCTGGAGCTGAGCATCAGCAGGATGAACTGGCTGGTCAGCGCCGGGTAGACGGTGCGCAGCGCCGGCTTGATGACGACGTAGCGGAAGACCTGCAACGGCTTCAGCCCCAGCGCCAGCCCGGCTTCGATCTGGCCCTTTTGGATCGATTCGATGCCGGCGCGGATGATCTCCGTCGCGTAGGCGCCGACATTGACCACCATGGCGATCAGCGCGGCGAGGTCCGGCGACAGGCGGATGCCCATGGTCGGCAGTCCGAAAAAGATCAGGAAGATCTGCACCAGGAAGGGCGTGTTGCGCACCACCTCGATGTAGGCGTTGATGATCCAGCGGACCGGCTTCGGCCCGGACGTCTTGCCGAGCGCGCAGAGAATCGCGACGATCAGGCCCAGAATCATGGCGCCGATCGACAATTGCACGGTCAGCCACGCGCCCTGGAGCAGATAGTCCCAGGAGCCGATGACGGCGTCGAAGTTGAACGTGTAGTTCACGGGCTTTCCCTCCGCAGCCGGACGGGGCGCCGCGCGGCGCCGTCTGGACGGTCCATGAGCCGGATTCTTGTTGTCGGCCTCTCGTCGCCCGGCGCGGCGATCCTCGCGACCGTTCTGGCGCCGGGTGTGATCGGAAGCCTATTTGGATCGATCCAAATGCGCAAGGGCGAAAACGCAGCGCTGCGAAAATAATTCGTGATGCGTACAATCAAAAGCCGCGCGGCGGATCCAGGCGGAACGAACGGACGCTTGCGCCGTGCCGCGTCTTGACGATGATCAAGGTGCACAGCGACCGCGCACCGGACTATCCGCCATGATATGACGCGGTGCCGCCCGCCAAGGGCGGACGCCCCAGGCAGAAGGATTTTCGCATGGACTGCTTCGCCGGCCCCGGCCCCGCCGCCCCTCTCCCGCTGGAAGAGGCGCTGGCCCGCGTGCAACGGGCCTATGGCGCCGTGACGGAGCGGGAGGAGGTGCCGCTGCGCGCCGCGCTGGGCCGCATCCTGGCGGAACCGGTGACCGCAACGGTCAACGTGCCGCCGGTGGCCGTCTCGGCGATGGACGGCTGGGGCTTCCGCATGCCGGACGGGGCGGGCGGGGAACCGCTGCGGCTGACCGTGGTGGGTCGCGTGCCGGCGGGCTCCGTCTTCCCGGGAACGGTCGGGCCGGGCGAGGCGGTGCGCATCTTCACCGGAGCGCCCATTCCGGCGGGGGTGGACACCGTCGCCATGCAGGAGGATTGCCGGGCCGAGGATGGCGCCACGGGCGGAACGGTGCTGGTGCCCGCCACCCTGAAGCGCGGGGCCAACATCCGCGACGCCGGGGAGGACATGACGGCGGGGTCCGTCGTGCTGACGCCGGGCCTGCGGCTGCGCGCGCAGGAAATCGGTCTGGCCGCCGCGGTGGGCCGTTCCGCCCTGTCGGTGCGCAAGCGTCTGCGCGTCGTCCTGTTTTCCACCGGCGACGAGCTGCGCGAGCCGGGGACGGACAAGCCGGACGGCACGATCTACGACGCCAACCGCTACACGCTGGCCGCCCAGCTCGACGCGCTGGGGGCGGAGGTGCGCGACCTCGGCATCCTGCCCGACCGGCCGGACGTGACCCGCGCCGCGCTGGCCGACGCCGCGGCCACCGCCGATCTGGTGGTCACCTCCGGCGGCGCGTCGGTGGGGGAGGAGGACCATGTGAAGGCCGTGGTCGGCGAGCTTGGGTCCGTCGATCTGTGGAAGCTCGCGCTGAAGCCGGGCAAGCCGCTGGCGCTCGGGCGCATCGGAACCACGCCCTTCCTTGGCCTGCCGGGCAACCCGGTGTCGGCCATGGTGACCTTCATGCTGGTGGGCCGCCCGCTGGTGCTGCGCCTGTCGGGGGCGGAGAGCGCGCCGGCCCCGCGCTGCCTCGTCGTCGCCGGGTTCGAGTTCAAGAAGAAGGCGGGGCGGCGGGAGTTCCTGCGCGCCCGTCTGGCGACCGGACCCGATGGCCGCCCGGTCGCCCACAAGTTCCCCAGCGACAGCTCCGGCGTCCTGACCTCCATGGTCGAGGCGGACGGGCTGGTGGACATGCCGATGGACGCCACCGCGATCCGCGAAGGGGACATGGTGGACTTCCTGCCCTTCACCGGCCTGTTCGCCTGACGGGCCGCCCCAGGTTCCCCTCTCCCGGGGCGGGAGAGGGGATTCCGAACCTCACTTCTTCGGCATGTGGCCGCTGATTTCGGCGTGCAGGGGCTTGGTGTCCTCGAACATCTTCTGCTGCTCGGGGGTGGCTTCCTTCTGGTGTTTGGCCTTCCACTCCGCATAGGGCATGCCGTAGACGGCGATGCGCGCCTCCTCGTCGGTCAGCGGCACGCCGCGCTCCTTGGCTGCGGCGGCGTACCATTTGGACAGGCAGTTGCGGCAGAAGCCGGCCAGATTCATCAGGTCGATGTTCTGCACGTCGGTGCGCTTCTGGAGATGCGCGACCAGACCGCGGAACGCCGCGGCTTCCAGCTCGGTGCGGGTCTTCTCGTCCATTCCAATCCCTTTCCTCAATTATGTTCGTTGTGCAGCGTGACGAAGCGGCCATGGCGGTGGAAGCTCTGGGACGAGCCGCCGGCCAGGATCGCGTGGGCCACGGCGTCCCGGTTCTCCACGACGAAGCCGGCCAGCGCGGCAATGCCGTAGCGGAACAGCCGCGGGGTCAGCGGCGTGCCCGGCCCGACCAGGGCGATGCGGGTGCCCTCCGCCACCGACAGCAGGCGCGGCAGGGTGCGGTTGGCGAGCGTGGAGGAGGTGATCGCCGCCCCCTCCGCCCCCGGCAGCAGCCATTCCCCGGCGGCTTCCGGATACTCCCCGTCGCTGGGGTTCAGTTCGACCACATGGGCGTTGGGCAGGCGCCGGGCAATCTGCGGGAAGGCGCCGAAGACGACCACGCGCCCGTCCATCCCGGCGAACAGGTCCAGCCCGTTGGCTGAAGAACCGGTCAGGTCCGGGCGGTTGTAATGGGCGTTCAGGGCGGCCATGCCGACCGCGGCCTCCTGCGGGTCCCAGGATCGGGCGGCGCGCGCGGCCAGCCCGGCGAGGCCGACTCCGGCCCAGCGCACCGGATCGGGCGGCGGCGCCGACTGCGGACGGGCGGCGAGGCCGATGCCGGGTCCCCTGGCGCCTTCCGTCTCCACCATGATCCATTTGGCGCCGATGGTGACGGCGCGGACCTCCGCGTCCTCCACCCCGTGCAGCAGGTCGTCGTAGAGCCGGTGCGCCCCCCACCAGCGCCACAGCGCGTCCTCGTCCGGGGAGATCAGGCTGGTGAAGCCGCCGGTGAAGCTCTGCCATTCGTTGAGGAACCGGCTGCCGACGCTGGTCAGCACCGGGATACCCTCGGCGATGCCGGCCAGCAGCTCGTCCGCCAGCCCCTCGCCATGGGCCTCCAGCCCCGCGAACTTGTTGACCACCAGCAGGTCGGCGCGTTCCGCGATGGCGCGGCGCAGCGCCTGGCTGGCCTCCGCCACCCCCTGGGGATCGACGCGGCAGGACTGCGATTGACGGCCCAGATGCTGGGAGATGTCGTAGGTCTTGCCGGTGGCGACGTCCACCAGCTCCATCAGGTCGGCGCAGTCGCCGGGCGCGCCGGTGTTGCGCTGGACCACGCCGCCGACGCGGAAGCCGCGCCGCTGCAACTCCGCCACGAAGCGGTCGATCAGCGCGTCCACGGCGGCGGAGCCGGGACCGTGGACCACCGCGCCGGGACGCAGAGGGGGCGGAACCGCGGGGCGCAGGATCGGCATGGGGCGGGCTCCTTCAGGGGGACGGCAAGAATCAGGAGACGGAAATCAGGCGGCGGAGACGCCGCGGCGGATGTGGTACACGAACACCTCCCCGCGCGTCTCGTGCGCCAGCAGCACGTTGTCGGTCGTGTTGCAGAAATGCTTGAAATCGATGATCGACGCCGGATCGGTGGCGTAGACGATCACCTCCTCCCCCTCGGCCATCCTGTCCAGCAGGGCGCGCGTCCGCAGGATGGGCAGCGGGCAATGCAGCCCCTTCACGTCGAGTTCCTTGGCCGCCACGGACATCGCCTCTTCTTCTGCATCGTCACCGGACGCTGCGACTGTACCGGGTTCGCGCTTCCGCCTCCACCGTTCCGGACATCCGGGCGTTCCGGAGACCCGGGCATTCCGAAGGGCCGGGCACCTTTGCCGGGCTGGGATGTTAGCCAGGAAACGGAAACACGAACGATGCGGGAGCAACGCTTATGGCCGGTCGGCATTTCGACAAGGTGGTGGTCGTCACCGGGGCGTCCAGCGGCATCGGAAGGGCGACCGCCCTGGAATTCGCGCGCCACGGCGCCGCGGTGGTCCTGGCGGCGCGGCGCCACGCCGCCCTGCACGAGGTCGCGGAGGAGTGCATCGAGGCCGGCGGGCGGGCGATGGTCGTGCCCACCGACGTGCGCGACCAGGAGCAGGTGAACCGGCTGGCCGAACGCGCCGTCGAGGTGTTCGGCGGGATCGACGTCTGGGTGAACAACGCGGGCGTGATCGCCTTCGGGCGTTTCGAGGAGACTCCGCAGGACGTGTTCGAGGAGGTGATGCGCACCAACTTCTTCGGCACCGCCAACGGCAGCCGCGCCGTGCTGCCCCATTTCCTGGAGCGGGAGGAGGGCACGATCATCAACGTCGCCTCCCTGGCCTCCATCGTCGGGCAGCGCTACGCCGCCGCCTACGCCGCCAGCAAGTTCGCGGTGCGCGGCTTTTCCGAGACGCTGCGGCAGGAGCTGGTGGAGGACCCCGGCATCCAGGTCTGCACCGTCCTGCCCGGCCCCATCGACACGCCGCTGTGGCAGCATGGCGCCAACTACACGGGCCGTGCGGTCAAGGCGATGACCCCGCTGAGCCCGCCGGAGGAGGTGGCCGAGGCCATCCTGAAGCTCGCCGAGAATCCCCGGCCCGAGCTGTTCGTCGGCGCCGCGGGGCGCGCCGCCGCCCTGCCGCACGCGGTGGCGCCGGCGCTGGCGGACCGCATGCTGGCCCACCGCATGGACCGTAACATGTTCGACAACCGCCCGGCCCGCGACACCTCCGGCGCCGTTCTCGAAGCCATGCCCGACTACCGGGAGGCCAGCGGCGGCTGGATGGAGCGCGCCGCCGCCCACGCGCCGCCGGAGCGGGCGGGCGGGCGGCGGGCCATCTCCTGGACCAACCTCGCTTTGTTCCTGTTGCCCATCGGCCTGATGAGCCGCCTTCCCGCCCAGGTGTGGGAACGGCGGGCCTGGCACGCCGCAGGGATCAGGCCGTCAGCATCTTGAGGCCGGACAGGGCGAGGATCGCCGCCAGCAGATAGCGCAGCGCCGCGGTGGGCAGGTGGCGGCTGCCCAGCCAGGCTCCGACCGCCCCGCCGGCCCCGGCGGCGGCCAGCCACCAGGG
>NZ_JAUJFI010000141.1 GCF_030849505.1 Azospirillum isscasi
GCCCCGGCAGTCCGCGGGGTGGTGGAGCGCCGCCGCCCGGCTCCTTGCCCGGCACGGACCGGGCCGCCGCGGACGCCGAGATCCACCGCCGGCCCCCGGTTGCCGACCAGCACCCCGATCAGCCGCCCGGCCTCGCCGGCGATGCCGTCGATGACGCTGCGGAAGTCGGCGCGCCCGGTGACCACCTCGTCCAGCCGCATCTCCCACAGGGCTGTGGTGCCGGGATCGACCAGGGTGGGGGCGGCGCCGCGCAGCGTCTCGAACAGTTGCAGCCCGGCGGGGGTCGGCACCAGCCACTTGCCGTCCGCACCCAGCAGGTTCTGCCGCCGCAGGCCCTTGATGATCTCGGCGCGGGTGGCCGGGGTGCCGATGCCCTTGGCCTCCTTCAGCCGGTCGCGCAGCGCCGGGTCCTCGACGAAGCGCCAGGCGTTCTGCATGGCGTCCACCAGCGTGCCTTCGTTGTAGCGCGGCGGCGCCTGGGTCCGCTTGGCCTCGACCTTCGGATCGGACAGGCGCGCCGGCTCGCCGTCGCTCAGCGGGGGGAGGGTCTGCTCCTCCTCCTTCTCCTCCGGCTTGCCGTCCGTCTCGGCGGAGCCGAAGGCCGCCTTCCAGCCGAGCTTCAGGGGGATGCGCCCGACCGCCCGGAAGGCCACCGGCTTGCCCTCCACCGGAACGTCCATCAGCACGGTGGTCTGCCGGTACTCGTAATCCGGCATCACGGCGGCGAGGTAGGAACGGCAGATCAGCGCGTAGAGCCGCTTCTCGTCGTCGGTCAAGCGGTTCAGCCGGCTTTCCAGGTCGTCCAGAACGTTGACGTTGGGCACGATGGCGTGGTGCGACACACCCTCCAGCGCCTTGTCGCAGAAATGGCCGGACTTGCCCCGGCGGATCACCGGGCGGGCGACGTCCAGATGGGCGAAGCCGCGCAGCCGGGTCAGCGCCCCGGCGATGGCCGGCACGTCGGCGATCTGGTTCTCCGACAGGTAACGCGCCTCGGCGCGCGGGTAGGTGATGAGCTTCTTGCCCTCGCCGTCGTAAAGCTCCTGCGCGACCTCCAGCGTGCGATCGGCGGTCCAGCCCCAGCGCTGGCCGCAGGTCTTCTGGAGCGAGGGCAGGTCGTAGAGCTTCGGCGGGGCCTGCCGCCGGTCCTCCACCGTCACCGACAGCGGGCCGCCATGGCCGTCCGCGGCGCGGGCGATGGCCTCGGCGCGGGCGCGGTCCTTGATGCGATCCTTCGGCGGCGGGGCGTGGCGCATCAGGAAGGAGCCGCCCGCGGCGGTGGCCGTCGCCACGACCTCGAAGTAATCCTCCGGCTTGAAGTTGCGGATCTCCAGCTCGCGCAGGCAGACGATGGACAGGGTCGGGGTCTTCACCCGCCCGATGCCGATCACGCCGCGCGTCCCCGGCGCCAGCAGCGTCTTGGTGGCCGTGCGGGTCAGCGACAGGTTGAAGATCTGGTCGGCCTGCTGGCGGGCCACCGCCGCCTCGTAGAGCGGGCGAAGCTCCGTGTTCGGCTTCAGCTTCGCGAAGGCGTCGCGGATGGTCTTGGGGTCCTGGGCGGTGAACAGGGCGCGCTGCACCCGCCCGCGGAAGCCCAGATGCTCCAGGATCTCCTGCCCGATCAACTGCCCCTCGCGGTCGCAGTCGGTGGCGAGGATGACCTGATCGCAGCCCTTCAGCGCCGCCTTTATCGCCGCCAGCTTCGCCGTTTTGTTACCGCCGCTGTCGGGCCGCGTCGGGTAAAGTCCGTCCGGCTTCAGCAGGGTGGGCGACCAGCGTTTCCAGTCCGGGTTCACCTCGTCCGGTTCGGCCAGCCGCAGCAGATGCCCCTCGGCCGGCAGGATGCGCCCGTAGCGCTCCCCTAGCGCGGCGCGCAGGTCCTTTGCCTGACTGGACTTTTCCGTGATGATGAGCGTGGCCATGGCCGCCATGGTAAGACGAAAATGAAAACGTATCAAGAACGAGCAAGGGCCCTGCTGCGCGGAGTCCCTGTTGCGCTGCCGCTGCTCCTGGCCGCGCTTCCCGCGGCGGCGCAGAACCCGCTGCTGCCGGGGATCGGGGCGACGGACCGGCGCGTGGTGGTGGACGCCACCCGCGCGCCCTGGACCAGTCTGGTGAGGGTGCAGAGCAATCTGGGCGCCCGCTGCACCGGCGTGCTGGTGGCGCCGCGCCGGGTGGTGACCGCGGCCCATTGCCTGCTGAACCGGGTGCAGCGCTTCCTGCCGGCCTCCTCGCTGCACGTCCTGTTCGGCTACGACCGCGGGGAGTACCGCGAACACCGCGCCGTCGCCGCGCTGGAGACCGGCGGCCCCTATGACCGGGAACGCCGGCTGGGCGGGCTCGTCGGCGACTGGGCGGTGCTGACGCTGGACGGCGACGCGCCGGACGGGGCGGCGCCGCTGCCGCTCGCCCGAGTCCCGCCGGAACCGGGCACGCCGCTGATGCTGGGCGGCTACAGCCAGGACAAGGCGCACATCGTCACCGCCGACACCGGATGCGCGGCGCGCGGCATCAACGCCACGGACCGCGGGCCGTTGCTAATCCACGACTGCGACGGAACGCGCGGGGTCAGCGGGGCGGCGCTGCTGGTGCGCATGTCCGGCGGCGGCAATGGCGGAACGGGGGAGGGCTGGGCGGTGGCCGGCATCGCGGTGGCCGCGGTCGCCGGGCCGGACCCCCGCAACATCGCCGTGCCGGCTGCCGCTTTCGTGGCCGCGGTGGAAGGAAATACGCCTTCTTTGCGGTGATGCGCGGGCGCGGGGCAGCTTTGAGCGGTGGCGCCTCATTTTTTGCTAGGCCCCTGGGCGTGAATCGCATAGACGTACGCGCGTTCAAGACCCCGTAACCGGAGCCGTACCCATGTCGATCCAGCGCTTCCATTCCGGACCGCGCATGAGCCAGATGGTCATCCACAAGGACACGGTCTACCTGGCCGGCCAGGTGGCCGACGATCCGACTCCGGACGTGGAGACGCAGACCCGCCAGATCCTGGGCCAGATCGACGCCCTGCTGGCCGAGGGCGGCACGGACAAGAGCAAGCTGCTGTCCGCCACCATCTATCTGACGGACATCGCCACCTTCGGCGCGATGAACAAGGCGTGGGAAGCCTGGGTCGACCCGGCCAACACGCCCGCCCGCGCCACGGTGGAAGCCAAGCTCGCCGCGCCGGAGTATCTCGTTGAAATTCAGGTGACGGCGGCCAAATAAGCTGCGTAACGGGGCGACCCGGCTCCCTCGGTTGGGGTTTGCCGGCGTGGCCCACAGACTGTGAGGGCCGCGTGCTTCGAAAAAATCCGGAAGGCTTGACCTTCCGGATTTACAGAACGTTAATCACGCCTTAACAGATCACCCGTAAAACCCCGACCAACCTCTGCCGCCGGAGCGGACGACCGTCGTTGCGCTTCGATAGCTGCGTTACAGTAATGGATTCGCAACATGCCGCGCCAAACGCCTCTTTCTGACATCCGGAACATCGGCATCATCGCCCACGTCGATGCCGGCAAGACGACGACCACCGAGCGCATCCTGTACTACACCGGTCGTAAGCACACGATCATCGACGTGCACGAGACGAAGGACCTGAAGTCCTCGACCACGACCGACTACATGGAGCAGGAGCAGAAGCGCGGCATCACGATTCAGTCGGCTGCCGTCTCGGCCTTCTGGCGCAACAAGAAGATCAACGTCATCGACACCCCGGGCCACGTGGACTTCACCATCGAGGTGAACCGCTCGCTCCGCGTGCTCGACGGCGCGGTCGTGGTGTTCGACGGCGTGGCCGGCGTGGAGCCGCAGTCCGAGACCAACTGGCGCCTCGCGGACAACTACAACGTTCCGCGCATCTGCTACGTCAACAAGATGGATCGTTCGGGTGCGAACTTCCAGCGTTGCGTCGGCATGATCAAGAGCCGCCTGAACGCCCGCCCGGTCTGCATCCAGGTTCCGCTGGGCTCGGAAGACAATTTCCGCGGCATGGTCGATCTGATCGAGATGAAGGCGTACGTCTGGTTCTCGGACGACAAGGACGCCAAGTGGGAGATCTGGGAGATCACCGACGATCTGGCTGAGAAGCTCAACCTGACCGTCAAGGAAGACCTGGACAACGTCGCCAGCATCCCGGCCCTGCGCGCCGAGCTGGTCGACACCGCGCTCGAGATGGACGACGCGGCGATGGAAGCCTACCTGGACTCGGGTGAGGAGCCGTCGGCCGACGTGCTGCGCGCCTGCCTGCGCAAGGGCACCATCACCAGCACCTTCACCCCGGTCCTCTGCGGCTCGTCGTACAAGAACAAGGGCGTCTGCCAGGTTCTGGACGCGGTCGTCGATCTGCTGCCGGCCCCGACCGACGTCGAGGCCATCAAGACGGTGGACGAGGACGGCAACCCGAACGGCGAGCGTCTCAGCTCCGACGAGGCCCCCTTCGCGGCGCTGGCCTTCAAGGTCATCAACGACACCTACGGCTCGCTGACCTTCGTCCGCGTCTATTCGGGCGTGCTGACCAAGGGCATGTCGGTTCTGAACTCGACCCGCGGCAAGCGCGAGAAGATCGGCCGCATGGTCGAGATGTTCGCCGCCCAGGCCAACCCGATCGAGGAAGCCCGCGCCGGCGACATCATCGCGCTCGTCTCCCTGCAGGAGACGGACACCGGTGACACGCTCTGCGACGCCTCCGCCCCGGTGATCCTGGAGCGCATGCGCTTCCCCGACCCCGTCATCAGCGTCTCGGTCGAGCCGAAGACCAAGGGCGAGCAGGAGAAGTTCTCCATCGCGCTCGGCAAGATGGTCCGCGCGGATCCGTCGCTGCGTCTGGAAACCGACCGCGAAACCGGCCAGACCATCCTGCGCGGCATGGGCGAGCTGCATCTGGAAGTGACGCTGGACCGTCTGCGCACGGAGTTCGGCGTGGAAGGCAACATGGGCAAGCCCCAGGTGGCCTACCGCGAGACGATCACCAAGCCGGTCGAGTACACCTACACCCACAAGAAGCAGACCGGCGGTTCGGGCCAGTTCGCCGAAGTCAAGATCGTCTTCGAGCCGCTGGAGCGCGGTGAGGGCTTCGTGTTCAAGGACGAGACGGTCGGTGGCACGGTGCCGCGCGAATACGTCCCGTCGGTCGCCAAGGGTCTGGAGATGCAGAAGGAAGAGGGCGTGCTCGCCTCCTATCCGACTGTCGACTTCCGCGCCCGCCTGGTGGACGGCAAGTACCACGACGTCGACTCGAACGCCCTGACGTTCGAAATCGCCGCCAAGGCCTGCTTCCGCGAGGCCCTGAAGCTCGCCGCTCCGATCCTGCTGGAGCCGGTCATGAAGGTCGAGGTCGTCACCCCGGACGATTATCTGGGCGACGTCATCGGCGACGTGAACCGCCGCCGCGGCACGGTGCTGGGCCAGCTCGAGCGTGGCACCAACATCGCCGTCGAGGCCCATGTGCCGCTGAACGAGATGTTCGGCTACATCGGCCAGCTGCGTGGCATGACCTCGGGCCGCGCGTCCTACTCGATGGAGTTCAGCCACTACGAGCCGGTGCCGCGCAACGTCACCGACGAAATCGTGGCGGGCCGCAGCAAGGCCGCCTGATCTCAGGCAGCGATCCCAGGAAAGGGGCCGGCGGAGCGATCCGCCGGCCTTTTTCTTTGCCCGGAGGGAACCTTGACCGCGCCACTCCGGCTGGATGAGGGATTCTTCTTGCGGCGATACGCCGTTCGGATCAGTGTTGCTCACAGGTGACGCATCCCAGTTTTTGGGAATGACCCAGAGAATCTTCTTGCCCGTGGCCTTCGCGGCTCTTCTGCTTCTCGGCGCTTCCGGCCCCGGTTCGCGGGTCTGGGCCGGGCAGGAGGACGCGCGACTCGGCGGATTGTTCCAGGACCTGCAGGCCGCCGGCGATGCGGTCGCGGCGGAGGCGGTGGAGGACCGCATCTGGGACATCTGGTTGGAGCATCCCAGCGACGACCTGATCGTGCTGATGCATAACGGCGTCCGGGATCTGAACGCCGACCGCTACGGCGACGCGCTGGCCGCCTTCGATCAGGTGGTCGCCGCCGACCCGACCTACGCCGAGGGCTGGAACAAGCGGGCCAACGCCGAATACATGCTGGGCGACTACGACGCCGCGGTGCGCGACATCCGTCAGGTTCTGGCGCTGGAGCCGCGGCATTTCGGGGCGCTGGCGGGGCTGGGGCTCGTCTACCTCGCCATCGACCAGCCGGCGGGGGCGCTGCGCGCCTTCGACGCGGCTCTGGCCATCAACCCGCATCTCGACCGTGTGCGCCAGCAGGCGGCAACCATCCGCCTGCGCATGGCAGGATCGGCCCTGTAAGCGCCGCGGAATTTTGTATTCGTCCCTGAAAAACTTTTAATCCGGCTGCAAGCCGCCCGTGACTCGGCGCCCGCTACCTATAGGGCAACGAACAACGCACGCCAGTCACGGAGAGCAACCGATGCCCATCCCCGCCAACGCCGGACGCGCCCCGCGGTCGAACCGGGCGCGGCGCACCATCGCCGCCCTTCTCCTCGGCACCACGGTGCTGACCGGTCCGTTCCTCTTCGCCGCCCCGCAAGCCGCCACCGCCGCCGAAAGCGTCCTGACTCAGGCCCCGCCGGCCAGCTTCGCCGATCTGGCGGCCAAGGTGTCGCCCGCCGTCGTGAACGTCTCCACCACCCAACAGGCCAAGGCCGAGCGCGGCAACCCGCGCATGCCCGCCTTCCCGCCGGGATCGCCGTTCGAGGAATTCTTCCGCCAGTTCCAGGACCAGTTCGGCCAGGAGGAGGGTCCGGAGGCGGAGCCGCGCGGCAAGGTCGGTTCGCTCGGCTCCGGCTTCATCATCGACACGGCGGGCCATGTGGTGACCAACAACCACGTCATCGACGGCGCCGACGAGATCAAGGTGACGCTCCAGGACGGCACGGAGCTGCCCGCAACCCTGGTCGGGCGCGACGCCAAGACCGACATCGCCCTGCTGAAGGTGAAGTCCGACACGCCGCTGCCCGCGCTGGAGTGGGGCGACAGCGACGCCGCCCGCGTGGGCGACTGGATCATGGCGGTCGGCAACCCCTTCGGGCTGGGCGGCACGGTGACCAGCGGCATCATCTCGGCCCGCGGGCGCGACATCCACAGCGGCCCCTACGACGATTATCTCCAGCTCGACGCCGCCATCAACCGCGGCAACTCCGGCGGCCCGACCTTCACCATGGACGGGCGGGTGATCGGCATCAACACCGCCATCTACTCGCCGAACGGCGGCTCGGTCGGCATCGGCTTCGCCATCCCGTCCAACATCGCCAAGCAGGTCGTTGCCCAGTTGAAGGAGAGCGGCCAGGTGGCGCGCGGCTGGCTGGGCGTGAAGATCCAGGAGATCTCGCCGGAGATCGCCGAGTCGGTCGGCCTGTCCCAGCCCAAGGGCGCCCTGGTCGCCGAGGTGACACCGGACAGCCCCGCCGCCAAGGCCGGCGTCCGCCAGGGCGACGTGATCCTGGCCTATGGCGGCAAGCCGGTGAACACGCTGCGCGATCTGACCCGCCGGGTGGCCGACACCAAGGCCGGCGATTCGGTGGACATGACCGTGGTCCGCAAGGGCAAGGAAACGACTCTGACCGCCCACATCGCGCCGCTGCCCGGCGAGCAGCGCGTCGCGGCGGCGGAGGAGGGCGGCCCCGCCGCCGACAGCGCGGTCGAGACCGTCAAGGGGCTGAAGCTGGCCCCGCTGGACGGCGCCGCCCGCAGCCGGCTCGGCCTGGGCGAGGGGGTGAAGGGCGTGGTGGTCACCTCGGTTTCCCCGCAGGCCGGCGATCTGGCCGTCCGTCCGGGCGACGTGATCGTGAAGGTCGGCGACCACGCCGTGACCTCCCCCGCGGAGGTGACCAGGAGCCTGCACGAGGCCGAGAAGGACGGCCGCAAGGCGGTTCTGCTGCTGGTCAACCGCGGCGGCAATGAAAGCTTCGTCCCGCTGAAGCTCGGCAAGGCGTGACGCAGGAGAACACCGGTGCTTCTCTCCCGTCGCCGGTGATGGGGTGGAGGATGTCCGCGGCGCGAGCCCCCGCTCCGCAGGCATCCTCCCCCTTCGTTTTGTTTGTGGCCCCGGAGGGCGCCAAGAGAGCCTCCCGGGAGAGGCGAGGGCATTCGTCTTTGGACCGTCGGAAGGATGCGGTAATCTCATGCTCATGAAAGTCCTCGTCATCGAAGACGACCAGCAGGCCGCCTCCTACCTCGCCAAGGGGCTGAAGGAGGCCGGGCACGTCGTGGACGTCGCCAACGACGGCAAGGAGGGGCTGTTCCTGGCCGGCTCCGAGCATTACGACGTCATGATCGTGGACCGCATGCTGCCGGGCCGCGACGGGCTGTCGCTGGTCGAGATCCTGCGCGCCACCGGCAACGACACGCCGGTGCTGTTCCTCTCCGCGCTGGGCAGCGTGGACGACCGGGTGAAGGGGTTGAAGGCCGGCGGCGACGATTACCTGACCAAGCCCTTCGCCTTCTCCGAACTGCTCGCCCGGATCGAGGTGCTGGTGCGCCGCCGCAGCGCCGCCCAGCCGCAGACCCGGCTGGCGGTCGCCGACCTGGAGCTGGACCTGCTGTCGCGCACGGTCCGCCGCGCCGGCAAATCCATCGACCTGCTGCCACGGGAATTCGCCCTGCTGGAGTATCTGATGCGCAACGCCGGCAGCGTGGTGACCCGCACCATGATGCTGGAGAATGTGTGGGATTATCACTTCGACCCGCAGACCAACGTCATCGACGTGCACATCGCCCGCCTGCGCCAGAAGATCGACAAGGATTTCCCGACGCCGCTGATCCACACGGTGCGCGGCGCCGGCTACAGCCTGCGGGCGCCGCAATGACGGTGATCGGCGGGAGAGCGTGAAGGCGGCCGTTCCCACCTTGCGGCTTCTGCGCACCACGCCCTTCCGGCTGGCCCTGCTGTATCTGGGCCTGTTCGTCATCTCGGTCGGGGTGATCCTGGCCATCGTCTACCGCTCCACCGCGGGCTTCCTGGAGGAGGAGATCGGCGCGACCATCGCGCTGGAGGTTGCCGGGCTCCAGGACCAGTACCGCAACGCCGGCCTGCGCGGGCTGGTCGATTCGGTGCGGGAGCGCAGCGCGGTCGGCCACACCAACTCCATCTACCTGCTGACCACGCCGGGCGGCGTCATCCTGGCCGGCAACCTGTCGGGCTGGCCCGACGCCACGCCGGGGCCGGGCGGCTGGACCCATTTCAAGATTTCCGACTATGGCGGGGTGAACAACCGGCCCTCCACCGCCATGGCGGTCTCCTTCGTCCTGCCCGGCCAGTTCCGCCTGCTGGTGGGCCGCGACATGAGCGAGCTGGACCAGCTCCGCGGGCGCATGGCGGTGTCGCTGCGCTGGGTCTTCCTGGTGACGGTGGTGCTGGGGCTGGGCGGCGGGCTGCTGCTGGCGCGCGGCGCCATGCGCCGGATCGAGGCGATCAACCGCACCACCCACCGCATCATGGCCGGCGACCTGACGGGCCGCGTCCCGCGGGGCGGCGGCGGGGACGAGATCGACCGGCTGGCCGGCAACCTGAACGCCATGCTGGACCAGATCGAGCGGTTGATGACCGGCATGCGGCAGGTGACCGAAAGCGTGGCGCACGACCTGCGCACCCCGCTGTCGCGCCTGCGCGCCCGCGTCGAGCTGGCCCTGATCCGCGACACCGACGACCCGGAGGTCTACCGCGCGGTGCTTCAGGACACGATCCTGGAGGCCGACCGGCTGCTCGCCACCTTCACGGCGCTGCTGTCCATCGCCGAGGCCGAGTCCGGCGCCAACCGCAAGGCGCTGGAGCCGGTGCGGCTGGCCGAGGTGGTGCGGCTGGCCGCCGACCTCTATGAGCCGGTGGCGGAGGAGAAGGGCCTGATCCTCACCACCGACATCCGGGCGGAGCCGACCGTGCGCGGGAACGAGCAGCTGCTCGCCCAGGCGGTGTCGAACCTGCTGGACAACGCCATCAAATACACGCCCGAGGGCGGGCGCATCGCGCTGCTGCTGGAGGGCGAGGGGCCGGGGCAGGCCGCCCGCGTCACCGTGGCGGACGACGGACCCGGCATTCCGCCGGAGATGCGGGAAAAGGTGCTGGAGCGCTTCGTCCGGCTGGACGCCGCGCGGGCCTCGCCGGGGAACGGGCTGGGGCTCAGCCTCGTGGACGCGGTGGCCCGGCTGCACGGCGCGTCGCTGCGGCTGGAGGACAACGCGCCCGGCCTGCGGATCGCCATCCTCTTCCCGCAGGACGCCGGTTGAAGCGGTGCCACAGGAAAAGAGCCCGCCGTTTCCGGCGGGCTTTTAAGGTGACATCAGCGAGAATGACTCCTTGGCGTCAGACTGAATATGGGGCGCAAATCGCCGGCGCGCATTCGGATAAGCGTATTAGCACGAAGGTGCTAGCGAGGCGGCGGTGCAACAGTTTCCTGCGGGCGGCGTTTGTCCATCGGACCGGCATGCCGGTGGCTGCGGCGGGAAGGAACGATGGACGCGACCAGACAGGCTCCCAGTCAAGCTACCGGTCAGGCCCCCGGTCAGGCCCCCGGTCAGGCTGGTGAGCCGGCAGCCGCCCGGCGGAGCACCGCGACCGAACTGAAGCTGTTCACCTGGAAGGTGCTGATCGCCGCGGGCGTTCTGGGCACGCTGTTCCTGGTCTGGCAGGTGGCGGACGCGCTGCTGCTGGTCTTCGCCGGCGTGCTTCTGGCGATCCTGTTCCAGCGCATGGCCGGTCTGGTGCGGCGCTTCACCGGGCTTCCGCAGGGCTGGGCGCTGGGCGTCGTTCTGGCGCTGCTGCTGGTGCTCCTGGTCGGCGGCGGGTTCCTGATGGGCCAGTCGGTGGTCGGCCAGTTCGATCAGCTCTCGCAGCAGATCGGCGGCGCCGTGCAACAGCTTCCCGAGACGCTGCGCGACCAGATCATGCGGCAGGGGCAGGACGCCTCCTCCTGGATGAACCGGCTGCGCAGCGTGGCGTCCAGCGTGCTGTTCTTCCTGGGCGATCTGGTGGTGGTGTTCACGGCCATCTATCTGGCGGCCTCGCCCGGGATCTACCGGCGCGGCGTCGTCCTTCTGGTGCCGCCGCGCGGCCACGCCCGCGCGCAGGAGGTGCTGGACGTGATGGGGGAGTCGCTGTGGAAGTGGCTGATCGGGCAGCTTTCGGCCATGGCCATCGTCGGCGTTCTGACCACCACGGGCCTTCTGGTTCTGGGCATCCCCAGCGCCCCGGCGCTGGGTCTGCTGGCGGCGCTTCTGGAGTTCATCCCGCTGATCGGTCCGTTCCTGGCCGCCGTTCCGGCGATCCTCATCGCCTTCGCCCAGTCGCCGCAGGACGCGCTGTGGGTGGTGCTGCTCTATCTGGCGATCCAGCAGGTGGAGGGCAACGTGGTCATGCCGCTGATGCAGAAGAAGGTGGTGGACCTGCCCCCCGTCGTCACCATCGCGGCCATCGCGGCGGGGGGCGTGCTGTTCGGGCTGATGGGCATGTTCCTGGCCACGCCCTTCGCGGTCGTCCTGCTGGTGCTCGTCAACATGCTCTACATCGAGGACAAGCTGGGGGAAGGGCGGCACTTCCCCAGCGAGGACAAGGCGTAGGGCAGGGGATCAGACCACCTCCGCCCCGGCCTTGGCGGCGTCGGCGGCGGAGCGCAGGGGAAGCTCCTTCAGGAACAGGGTCAGCAGGAAGGACACCACCGCCAGCCCGGCGGCCAGAAGGAACAGGGTGGAGAAGCCGTGCTCGAACACCGATTGCGCGGTGGCGCGGGCGGCGGGGGGCAGGCTGGACAGGGCGGACGGGCCGTGCTCCATCACCTCGCGCCCGCTGATGCCGGGCAGGCCGGCGGCGTTCAGCCGGGCCTCCACGTCGGCGGCGAAGACCGCGCCGAACACCGCCACCCCCACCGATCCGCCGAGCGAGCGGAAGAAGCCGACCGAGGCCGTCGCGGCGCCGAGGTCGCGCCGCTCCACAGCGTTCTGAACGGCGACCGTCATCACCGGCATGACAAGACCCAGCCCGATGCCCAGCGGGACCAGGATCAGCGTGGACCACAGCCCGCTTTCCGACACCGCGGGCGACAGGCCGAGCGCCAGATACATCACCGCGGCCAGCGCCAGCCCGGCGAGCGGGAAGACCTTGTAGCGCCCGGATCTGGAGATCAGCCGCCCGCCGCCCCCGGCGCCCAGCACCATGCCCAGCACCATCGGCAGCAGCAGGAAGCCGGAGGTCGTGGCGCTGGTTCCGGCGACGAGCTGCGAGCGCAGGGGCAGATAGACGATGCCGGCGAACAGCACCATGGCCGACACGGCCACCACCGGGTTGGCGACCGCCACCACCGGCTCCCGGAACAGGTGCAGCGGCAGGATCGGCTCCTTCACCCGCCGCTCGTGCCACAGGAAGACGGCCAGCATCCCGAGGCCCAGCGCGCACAGGCCGAGGATCGTGGGGGAACTCCAGGGCAGGGCGACCCCGGCGCGCGAGACCACGAACAGCAGGGACGTCACCGTGCCCATCAGCAGCGCGGCCCCCAGATAGTCGATGGTCGGCTGCGCCCGCCCGGCGGGCAGTCGGTCCAGCGCCCGGCCCGTCATCACCAGCGCCGCCGCGCCGAGCGGCAGGTTGATGAGGAAGATCCAATGCCAGCTCAGCGTTTCCGTGAAGACGCCGCCGAGCAGCGGCCCGGCGACGCTGGACAGGGCGAAGACGCCGCCGATGTAGCCCTGGTACCGCCCGCGCTCCCGCGGGGCCACCACGTCGCCGATGATGGTGAAGGCCAGCGCCATCAGGCCGCCGCCGCCCAGCCCCTGGATGCCGCGGAACAGGATGAGCTGCCCCATGCTCTGTGCCAGCGCGCACAGCACCGACCCGATCAGGAACAGGAAGATCGCCACCTGGAGCACCCGCTTGCGCCCGTAGAGGTCGCTCAGCTTGCCGTAGATCGGCGTGGTGGAGGTGGAGGCCAGCAGATAGGCGGTGACCACCCAGGGCAGGTCTTCCAGGCTTCCCAGATCGTGGGCCATGGTCGGCAGGGCCGTCGCGACGATGGTCTGGTCCATCGCCGCCATCAGCATGGCGAGCGCCACGCCGCTGAACACCCGCATGATTTCGCGGTGGGTGAAGACGGCGTGGTCGTTGGAGGCGTCGGTCATGGTCTCGGTTCGGGCCGGAATGAACGGTGGGGCGTACCATAGTCTCCGGGACGCCCGGCGCAAGGACTCCCAGCCGCCCTTCGGCCGGATTCGGCGCAAGGAACCCGGATGGGACCGCCGCCGTTGAACCCCTTTGGTACTCACCAACGGCGGCGGGGGGCGCGTGTCATGGCGCACATCGTGGAAATCCGGAACGGCGCGATCGTCGGCAACGATGAGGCAACGGACGAATATCTGCCCGTCGGCACGCACATCGCCCAGGCCGACGGCTTCTACGTCAGTTTCGGGATGGACGTGGAAGGCCCCTACGCCCGCGACGAGGCGGAGGACCGGCTGACCCACCTGAAGCGCGCCACCCAGGCCGATCTGGAGCGTCCGTAGGCGCTGGCCTTGCCCCCTCCCTGACCGAGGGGAATGCCGCCGCTTCGCGAACATCTCCCTCCCCTGCGAAAGCGGGGAAGGACCGGGGTGGGGCAAGGGTGCCGCTACATCGCTTCCCCCTCCTGGTCGCGCTGGTCCAGGCTGGTGCGCACGGTGCGGCGCAGGTCGTCGGGCTGGATGGGCTTGTGCAACAGGGCGCATTGCGCGCCGGCGGCCTCGCGCAGCCGGTCGGAGGAGGTGTCGCCCGTCAGCAGCACCCCCGGCAGGTCGGGGCCGAAGCGGCGGCGCAGCGTGTCCATCAGCATCAGGCCGGTGTCGCCGTCCGGCAGGCGGTAATCGGTCAGCACGAGGTCGGGCACCAGCGTGCCGTCCACAAGCTCCAGCGCCTCCGCCACCGAACCGGCCTCGGTCACGCGGTAACCCCAGCCGTCCAGCATCAGGCCCAGCGCCATGCGGATCACCGCGTCGTCCTCGACCAGCAGGACGGTGGCGTCGCCGTCCGGCTCGCGATTTCCCGAAGAGGAGTCGCCGTCCGGCGCACCGCCGCAGTGCCGCTGCTCCAGGACGGCGCCCGGCGGCAGGGTGACGGCGAAACAGGACCCCTTGCCCGGCACCGAGGTCACCTCGATCGTGCCGCCCAGCATGTGGACGAGGCGCCGCGCGATGCTGAGCCCCATGCCCAGCCCCTCCCACCGGTCGCGGGCGGCGTTGCCGATCTGGTAGAAGTCCTGGAAAATGCGGTCGAGCTGGTTTTCGGGAATGCCGATGCCGGTGTCCCACACCTCGAACCGCAGGGCGCCGCCGCGCCGCCGCGCGCCGAACAGGACCCGGCCCAGCGGCGTGTAGCGGATCGCGTTGGTCAGCAGGTTGCGCAGCACCCGCTCCAGCAGCCCGCCGTCGGTGTTCGCGCTCAGCCGGGCCGGCACCGTGCGCAGCGTCAGACCGGATGAGGCGGCGACCGCCTGGAACTCCCCGTGGAGACGCTCCATGATCGCTCCCACCTCCACCGGGGCGGCGTGGGGGGTGACGAGCCCGGCCTCCAGCTTGGAAATGTCCAGCAGGCAGTCGAGCAGCCCGCCCAGCGAGGCGGCGGTGTCCCGCAATTGGACGGCGATGCGCCGCGCCTCCTCCGGGATCGGCTCCTTCAGCAGCAGGCCGGACAGCAGGGTCAGGGCCTGGGCCGGCTGGCGCAGGTCGTGGCTGGCCGCCGCCATGAAGCGCTCCTTGGCGTCCAGCGCCACGTTCAGGTCGCGTTCCATCGACTTGATGGCCGAGATGTCGGTGACGCTGGACACCACGGCCTCGGGCCGCCCGTCGGCGCCCGGAACCGGGTGGCTGGACACGCGCAGCCAGCGGGTGGGGGCCGCCGCCCCGTCGCCGTCGGCGATGCCGATGATCTGCTCGACGACCGCCGTCCCGCTGTCCGCCGCCCTGGCGGCGGGCGGCAGTCCGGTCAGGCGGGC
>NZ_JAUJFI010000142.1 GCF_030849505.1 Azospirillum isscasi
GACTGGGACGCCCGCGAGGCGCTGGCCGGCCCGGCGCTGGCCCTGGCGGGGGCGCAGGACCCCATCGTGCCGCCGGCCATGACCGAACAGGCGCTGAGCGGCATTGACACCGCGTGGCACCCGGAGGGCGGACACTTGCTGCCGCTGACCGCGCCGGGCTGGTGCGCGGAGCGGATCGCCGCCTTTGCCGCCGGGCTGTCGAAATGACCCTCGACCCGCGCAAGGCCGCCATCGCCGCCGCCTTCGGCAAGGCCGCTCTCCGCTACGAAGACCACGCCGCCGTGCAGCGCGTCGCGGCGGAACGTCTGGCGGAGCGGGTGGCCCATCTGCCCCTGCCGCCCCGCCCCCGCGTGCTGGAGATCGGCTGCGGCACCGGTTTCCTCAGCCGCGCCCTGCGCGGGCGGATCGGCCCGGCGGACTGGCTGCTCACCGACCTGTCGCCGGACATGCTGGCGCGTTGCCGCGCCGCGCTGGGCGATCCGACCGACTCCGAGTTCCGGATTCTGGATGGCGAAACGCCGGACCTCGACGGTCCCTTCGACCTGATCGTCTCCAGCCTCGCCCTGCAATGGTTCCGCGATCCCGCCGCCGCCCTGGCGCGCTGGGCGGGGCTGCTCGCGCCGGGCGGACGCATCGCCTTCGCCACGCTCGCCGCCGACAGCTTCCGGGAGTGGCGGGAAGCCCACCATGCGCTGGGGCTGGAGGCCGGGGTGCCCGCCTACCCCACCCGCCACGACCTCGACCGGCTGTGGCCCGGCGGCGGCGCGGGAACGGTGGAGGAGGACCGGCTGCTCCGCCGTCACGCCGACGGGCTGGAGTTCCTGGCCGAACTGAAGGGCATCGGCGCCCATCTGCCGGCGGAGGGCCGCCGCCCCCTGCCGCCGGGCGCCCTGCGCCGCGTGCTGCGCCGGCTGGCAAGGCCGGAAGGATTGACCATGACCCACCACATCGCCTACGGCCTGTTCCGCAAGGACGGCGCCAAACCCCGCGGCGTCTTCGTCACCGGCACCGACACCGGCGTCGGCAAGACGCTGGTCTCCGCCTGCCTCGTGCGGGCCTGGGACGCCGCTTATTGGAAGCCCCTGCAAACCGGCCTGAAGGACGAGCCGGGCGACACCCCCACCGTCGCCGGCCTCGCCGCCCTGCCCGCGGAGCGCGTCCACCCGCCGGCCTACGCGCTGGCCGAGCCGCTGTCTCCCCTGGCCGCCGCGGATCTGGAGGGCGTCGCCATCGACCCCGGCGCCCTGGCGCTGCCCGACACCGGCCGTCCGCTGGTGGTGGAGGGGGCCGGCGGGCTGATGGTCCCGGTGACCGGGGACGTCTTCATCATCGACCTGATCGCCCGTTTCGGCCTGCCGGTAGTTCTGGTGGCGCGCAGCACGCTCGGCACCATCAACCACACGCTGCTGAGCCTGGAGGCGCTGCGGGCGCGCGGGCTGGCGGTGGCCGGGGTGGTGCTGAACGGCCCGCCCAACCCCGGCAACCGCGCCGCCATCGAGCGGTTCGGCAAGGTCCCCGTGTTGGCCGAAATCCCCACGCTCTCGCACATCGACGCCGCGTCCGTCGCCGAGGCGGCGGCCCTCATCCCCTCCTTCGACCGCGTGTTTCCATGACCGACACCATCGCTCTCGACCGGCTTCACGTCTGGCACCCCTTCACCCAGGCGCAGACCGCGCCGGAACCGCTGGCCGTCACCCACGGCGAAGGGGTGAGCCTGTTCACCGAGGACGGGCGGGAGATCCTGGATCTCATCTCCTCCTGGTGGGTGAACCTGCACGGCCACGCCCACCCGGCCATCGCCGGGGCCATCGCCGAGCAGGCCCACAGGCTGGAGCAGGTGATCTTCGCCGACTTCACCCACGCCCCCGCCGCCCGCCTCGCCGCCCGCCTCGCCGAGGTGCTGCCGGGGGACCTCAGCCGCGTCTTCTTCTCCGACAACGGCTCGACGGCGGTGGAGGTGGCGCTGAAGCTCGCCTGGCAGTACTGGCGCAACAAGGGCGAGGGACGGCGGCGGCGCTTCCTGGCCTTCGAGGGCAGCTATCACGGCGACACCTTCGGTGCCATGGCGGCGGGGGTCGGCTCCGGCTTCTACGAGCCGTTCCACGAGCTTCTCTTCGCCGTGGACCGCATGCCCTACCCCGCCACCTGGGACGGCGACCCGGAGGTCGAGGCGAAGGAGGCCGCGGCGCTGGACTGGCTGGACCGCTGGCTGGCCGCCAACGGCGCGGAGATGGTCGCCGTCATCATCGAACCGCTGGTCCAGGGCGCCGCGGGCATGCGCTTCTGCCGCCCGGACTTCCTGCGGGCCATGGCCGCGCGGGTGCGGGCGGCGGGCGCGCTGGTGATCTTCGACGAGGTGATGACCGGCTTCGGGCGCACCGGCGCCCTGTTCGCCAGCCAGAAGGCCGGGGTCGCGCCGGACCTGATCTGCCTGTCCAAGGGGCTGACCGGCGGCTTCCTGCCGCTGTCGGTCACCGCCTGCGGCGAAGCGGTCTACGAGGCGTTCAAGGGCGCCGGGTTCGACCGGGCCTTCGCCCACGGCCACAGCTTCACCGCCAACCCGCTGGGCTGCGCCGCGGCGCTGGCCTCGCTGGACCTGACCACCTCGGCGGAGACCGCCGCCAGCCTCAAGCGCATCGAGGAGCGGCACCGCGCCGCCATCGCCGACCTGTCCAAGCACCCGAAGCTGTCGCGCGGGCGCGTCATGGGCACCATCGCCGCCATCGAGGTGACCGACGCGCAGGGCTACACCGCCGCGGTCGGGCAGACGCTGAAGCGCTTCTTCCTGGACCGGGGATTGCTGCTGCGCCCGCTCGGCCCCGTGATATACCTTCTGCCGCCCTATTGCGTGACGGACGGACAATTGGACCGTGCCTACAGCGCGATCCGCGACGCCGCCGATACCCTTCTCTGACCCGCCTTTGACCCGAGGACCGATGATGCCCGACACCGCCATGCCGACCGCGGACTCCGCCGCCACCGCCGCCACCGCCCGGCGCTGGACCCGCGAGGACATCCTGGCCCTGTTCGAGCTGCCCTTCATGGAGCTGCTGCACCGCGCCCACGAGACGCACCGCCAGCACCACGACCCGAACAAGGTCCAGCTTTCCACCCTGATGAACATCAAGACCGGCGGCTGTCAGGAGGACTGCAAGTACTGCGCGCAGAGCGTAAAGTACGACACCGGCCTCGCGGCGGAGAAGCTGCTCGACCGCGCCCAGGTGCGCGCCGCCGCGGAGAAGGCGAAGAAGGCGGGGGCGGGCCGCTTCTGCATGGGTGCCGCGTGGCGGGAGTTGAAGGACCGCGACGTGGAGAAGCTGGCGAACATCGTCCGCGACGTGAAGGACCTGGGGCTGGAAGCCTGCATGACGCTGGGCATGCTGACCCGCCCGCAGGCCGACGCGCTGAAGGACGCCGGGCTCGACTACTACAACCACAACCTCGACACGTCGGAGGAGTTCTACGAACAGATCGTCTCCACCCACAGCTACCGCGACCGGCTGGACACGCTGGCCAACGTCCGCGACGCCGGGCTGAAGGTCTGCTCCGGCGGCATCGTCGGGCTGGGGGAGAGCCGGGTGGACCGCGCCGGCCTGTTGGAGACGCTGGCGAACCTGTCGCCGCAGCCGGAAAGCGTGCCGATCAACAAGCTGGTGTCGGTCGCCGGCACCCCGCTGGGCGGCGTGGACGTGCTGGACGCCTTCGAGTTCATCCGCACCATCGCGGTCGCCCGCATCCTGATGCCGCGCTCCTACGTCCGCCTGTCGGCGGGCCGCCGTTCGCTCAGCGACGAGGGGCAGGCGCTCTGTTTCTATGCCGGCGCGAACTCCATCTTCTATGGCGACAAGCTGCTGACCACCGGCAACCCGGAGCACGAGGCCGACCAGCGGCTGTTCGACCGGCTGGGGCTGGAGGCCGACGGCGGCGCCCACTGACGCGCCGGCGCCCTCCCCCCGCATCAAGAAGAAACGGGGGGAGGACGCCGCCATGGACGACATCGCCGCCAAAGCACCCAAGACCCACTACACCTCCGCCGAGGTCACGGCCCTGTCGCATCTCTACCGGGCCGAGATCTACCGCAGCACCGTCTGGCGCACGCGGCTGGACGCCACCACCAACTGGGCGGTCGTCACCACCGGCATCGCCCTGTCGCTGACCTTCAGCAGCGCCACCGCCTCCCCCCTGCCGCTGGTGCTGGTGGGGCTTCTGGTCGCCGTGTTCCTCTACATCGAGGCGCGGCGCTACCGCTTCTTCGACTTCTGGCGGATCCGCGCCCATGTGCTGGAGCTGTATTTTCTCGGCCCCATCCTGCGCGGCCAGGGCGACCAGTTCGCCAGGGGCTGGAACGAGACGCTGTTCCAGGACTACCAGCACCCCAACCTGCACATCACCTATCGGGAGGCGGTGGGCCGCCGGCTGCGGCGGAACTACGGCTGGATCTTCCTGATCCAGGTGGTGGCCTATCTGGGCAAGTTGATGATCCACCCGGTCCCGCTCTCCAGCCTGGAGGAGTTCTTCGCGCGGGCGACCATCGGGCCGGTGCCGGGGGAGATCGTCCTGCTCTGCGGCCTCGCCTTCCACGGCGCCTGGATGGCCATCGCCTTCCGCACCTACCGCAGCCGCCGCGGCGCCGACCGCGAACGCCCGCCGCCGCCCACCACCGACGCCGTGCTGGATCTGGCGCGGGGGCCGTGAAACCCAAGCCCCTCTCCCGCCCCGGGAGAGGGATGCATCGGCGCATTGGCGGTACCCCTTCCGATCAGGCCTCCCCCTTTTGCACGCCGTGGCATAAATGGGATCAGCACCGCCGCGCTCACGCCATGCAACGGATCGTCTTGTGTTCTCCTTCCGCGGGGAGATAGAAGGTGCACCATCGGATGCGGTTGCGCGGTCATACCAGAAGGACACCCGTTCACCGGGCTGGCCTTCCCCGGTTCCCCGCACAGCCGACGGCCGGACGACCATAGAGGTGAACGAGGATTTCACGATGGCGAGCCAGGGCGAGAACAAGTGGGTTTACAGCTTCGGTGCCGATGCCACCGAAGGCCGGGCGGACATGAAGAACCTGCTCGGCGGCAAGGGAGCCAATCTGGCCGAGATGGCCAATCTGGGCCTCCCGGTTCCTCCGGGTTTCACCATCACGACTGGGGTCTGCACCTATTTCTATGCCAACGGCCGCAACTATCCGCCGGAGCTGAAGGCCCAGGTGGAAGCCGCGGTGAAGCGGCTGGAGCAGGCCATGGACGCCACCTTCGGCGATCCGGCCAACCCGCTGCTGGTCTCGGTGCGCTCGGGCGCCCGCGCCTCCATGCCGGGCATGATGGACACGGTGCTGAATCTCGGCCTGAACGACGCGACCGCCGCCGGCCTCGCCAAGCGCTCGGGCGACGCCCGATTCGCCTACGACAGCTACCGCCGCTTCATCCAGATGTACTCGAACGTGGTGCTGGACGTTGACCACCACCACTTCGAGGAGATCCTGGACAACCACAAGCGCGACAAGAACCACAACCTCGACACCGATCTGAGCGCCGCCGACTGGCAGGCCGTGATCGAGGACTACAAGAAGGCCGTCGAGCACGAACTCGGCCGGCCCTTCCCGCAGGACGTGCAGGAGCAGCTCTGGGGCGCCGTCGGCGCCGTGTTCGGCTCCTGGATGAACGCCCGCGCCATCACCTACCGCAAGCTGCACGACATCCCCGCCGACTGGGGCACCGCCGTGAACGTGCAGTGCATGGTGTTCGGCAACATGGGCAACGACTGCGCCACCGGCGTGGCCTTCACCCGCAACCCGTCCACCGGCGAGAACGCCTTCTACGGCGAGTATCTCGTCAACGCCCAGGGCGAGGACGTGGTGGCCGGCATCCGCACGCCGCAGCACCTGACCATCGCCGGGAAGCAGGCCAACAAGTCCGACCTCCCCGCCATGGAAGAGGTGATGCCGGAAGTCTTCAACCAGCTGAACGAGGTCCGCCTCACGCTGGAGAAGCACTACCGCGACATGCAGGACATCGAATTCACGGTCCAGCAGAACAAGCTGTTCATGCTGCAGACCCGCAACGGCAAGCGCACCGCCCCGGCGGCGCTGAAGATCGCCGTCGATCTCGCCGACGAGGGTCTGATCGACAAGGCCGAGGCGGTGCGCCGCATCGACCCGGCCTCGCTCGACCAGCTCCTCCACCCGACGCTGGACCCGAAGGCGGAGCGCAAGGTCATCGCCAAGGGCCTGCCGGCGTCGCCGGGTGCGGCCTCGGGCAAGGTCGTCTTCACCGCCGACGAGGCCGAGACGCTGGCCGGCCAGGGCGAGGCGGTCATCCTCTGCCGCGTCGAGACCTCGCCGGAGGACATCCACGGCATGCACGCCGCCCGCGGCATCCTGACCACCCGCGGCGGCATGACCAGCCACGCCGCCGTGGTGGCCCGCGGCATGGGCCGCGCCTGCGTGTCGGGTGCGGGTGACCTCCGCGTGGACTACAAGACCAAGACCATGTCGGTCCGCGGCATCGCCATCAAGGAAGGCGACATCGTCACCATCGACGGTTCGACCGGCGAGGTGATGCTGGGCGAGGTGCCGACGATCCAGCCGGAGCTGTCGGGCGATTTCGCCACGCTGATGGGCTGGGCCGATTCGCTGCGCCGCATGAAGATCCGCACCAACGCGGAAACCCCGCTGGACGCCCGCACCGCGCGGAAGTTCGGCGCGGAGGGCATCGGCCTGTCGCGCACCGAGCACATGTTCTTCGACCCGGACCGCATCCTGGCGGTGCGCGAGATGATCTTGGCGGAGAGCGAGGCCGGCCGCCGCGCCGCGCTGGCGAAGCTGGAGCCCTTCCAGAAGAAGGACTTCGTCGAGCTGTTCACCATCATGTCGGGCCTGCCGGTGACCATCCGCCTGCTCGACCCGCCGCTGCACGAGTTCCTGCCGAACACCGAGGCGGAGATGGCGGAGGTCGCCAAGGCCACCGGCACCGACCAGCTCAAGGTGAACCACCGCGTCGTGCAGCTGCACGAGGCGAATCCGATGCTCGGCCACCGCGGCTGCCGCCTCGGCATCACCTACCCCGAGATCTACGAGATGCAGGCCCGCGCCATCTTCAGCGCGGTCGCCGAGGTTTCCAAGACCACGGGCGAGACGGTGATGCCGGAGGTCATGATCCCGCTCATCGGCACCAAGAAGGAGCTGGACATCCTCAAGGCCGTCGTGGACCGCGTCGCCAAGGAGGTCATCGAGCAGACCGGCGTCAGCTTCGACTACATGGTCGGCACCATGATCGAGCTGCCGCGCGCCGCGCTGAAGGCCGGTGAGATCGCGGAGACGGCGGAGTTCTTCTCCTACGGCACCAACGACCTGACCCAGACGACCTTCGGCCTGTCGCGCGACGACGCCGGCGCCTTCCTGCCGGAGTACCAGCGCCAGGGCATTCTGGAGCACGACCCGTTCCAGACGCTGGACCAGGACGGCGTGGGCGAGCTGATCGCCATCGCCACGGAGCGCGGCCGCAAGACCCGTCCGAACATCAAGCTCGGCATCTGCGGCGAGCATGGCGGCGACCCGGCCTCCATCTCCTTCTGCGAGAAGGTCGGGCTGGATTACGTGTCCTGTTCGCCCTACCGCGTGCCGATCGCCCGTCTCGCCGCCGCCCAGGCGGCGCTGGACGCCGACACGGTGAAGCGCGACTGACCGACCCGACGACGCGAAGGCCCCCACCCCGGGGGCCTTCGTTTTTTCTGGGATGTGTTTCCGTGGACCCTGACGCCGCCCTTCCGACCCGGCACATCGACCTGCTGACCGACCGTCTCGGCGCCTGCCTCGACGAGGGCGACGGCCCCACCACGGCCCGCGCGGCGGTGGTGGCGGTCCGGGCGGGTCCACGGTCCTGGACCGCCGGCCTCGCCCGCGGCGGGGCGGCGCCACCGCCCGTCACGGCCCGCTTCCTGGTCTACAGCGTCACCAAGACCCTGACCGCCGCCGCCCTGCTGCGGCTGTGCGGGCGGGGCCTGATCGACCCCGACGCCCCGCTGGACCGCTGGCTGCCGGACTTCGCGGCGGCGGACCGGATCACCCTGGCCCAGCTTCTCGCCCACCGGGCGGGCCTGCGCAATTACGGCGGCAGCCCCGCCTACCATGCCGCCGTCCGGGCGGGCGGGGAGCCCTGGAGCGAGGAGGAATTCCTCCGGCACTGCCGCGCCGCCGACCTGTTCGCCCCGCCGGGGCGGGAATTCTCCTACTCCAACATCGGTTATCTGCTGGCGAAACGGGTGCTGGAGCGGGCCTCCGGCCTGCCCTTCGCCCAAGCGCTGGAGCGTGAGCTGTTCGGCCCGCTGGCGCTGACCGGCTGGTCCGTGCCCTCCGGCCGCGGCGACCTGTCCGGCCTGAGAACCGGTCCCAGCCCCTATCTCGGCGGCAGGGAGGGACCGCCCGCCGACGTGGCGGCCCTCTACCATCCGGGCTGGGTGGCCCATGGCGTGGTGGCGGCGGCGGCGGCGGACATCGCCGGTGTGCTGCACGGGCTCTTCGCGGGCGGCCTGCTGCCCGACGCCCTGGCGGCGCGCATGCACGACTCCGTTCCGGTGCCGGGCACCATGCGCGGGCGCCCGTGGGTGGAGCCGGGCTACGGCCTCGGCCTGATGGTGGAGCGGGACGCGCAGGCCGGCCCCTATTGGGGACACACCGGAGGCGGGCCGGGCGGGTCGGCCTGCGCCTATCACTTCCCCGCCCGCAGGCCGGGGGAGGAGCCGGTGACCGTGGCCCTCCTCACCGATGGCGAGGACAACGACCAGGCGGAATGGATGACCGTGGAAGCCGCCGAGATCCTGAGGGGATGAGCCCTCAGCGCCGGTCGAACAGCTCCATTTCCCCCTCCACGGGGGTGCGCCTCAGCGCCTGGAGATAGTCCATTTCCTGATGCAGCGTCTCGCGCTCCGTCTCGGGGCGCAGCAGGCGGCGGAAGGCCCGGCCGGTGGCCGGGAAGAAATGGATGCGCCGGCCCTTGTCCCCGCCCAGATCCTGCACGGCCAGCGCCAGCCCCTCCCGCTGGACGTAATCCAGCGCGAAGGCGGCGTTGGCGGCGCCGACGTCCAGGCTGGTGTCGATGACGCGGGCGGCCCCGAACAGCTTGACTTCCATCCGCTCGCGCCGGGCGCCGCGCTCCAGCAGGTCGTTGATCAGACGTTCCATCGCCACGCTGCCATACCGGGTGGCGACCCCGAATCCATCGCCGCTGGCGGGAGAGCCGGGCAGCAGGAAATGGTTCATGCCGCCGACCTGCGCCACCGGATCGTTGATGCAGGCGGCGACGCAGGACCCGAGCGTGGTCACCAGCATGTCGTCGCCGCGGCTGGAGATCCGATGATGGCCCAGAACCACCGGCACCACATAGGCCCCGAATTCATGGTCGAGGTAGCTGCCGTCCGAGCGCAGCCCGCCGCTTCCGTCGCCACGCCGGTCGAAACCGGTGGAGGATTGGAAATGGAACGGTCCGGACAGAGGCATCGTCGTCGGCCTGCGGGGGAAACGATCACCGCCGATGGTAACCCATCGCACTTAAAGAAAATACAAAATATCCGCCCCACCCACCGTTGCCCACCCGTCGTTGAGCAGCGCCTCAGAGCGGCACGACCCAGGACGCCTCCCGCCCCTTCGGCGCGGCGCGCACCCGCAACAGCACCCGCTGTCCGGATTCCAGGCCGCTCAGGTTGCAGCGGCGCAGGACGCTCTTGTGGACGAAGACGTCCTTGGCGCCGTCGTCCGCGGTGACGAAGCCGAATCCCTGGTCGGGCTTGAACCACTTTACGGTGCCGGTCAGTTCCTCCTCCGGGCCGAACGCCGCGTCGCGGTGGGAGGTGCGGCCCGCGGCCCCCTTCGTGGACGGCGGCGCCCCCGCGCTCAGCACCTCCACGATGGCCGCCACCTGCGGCCCCTTGGCGCCGGGGGCGACCCGGCACAGAAGCTCCGCCCCGTCGCCGATCTCGTGGAGCCCGGCCCGGTTGAGGGCGGAGATGTGCAGGAAGGCGTCATCCGTCCCGTCCTGCGGCGCCACGAAGCCGAAGCCCTTGGCCGGATCGAACCATTTGACCAGGGCGCGGAGCGGCACGCCCTCACCGGGGTAGGGGGCGGCGAGGGCGTCGCCGGAATGCGAATCGGCTGAAGGCAAGGTTCCGAACCTTTCGGACAAGGCGCCACGCGCGATGAAAACGGACCGGCGCCGCCCAACATCGCCGGACCGTTCGCCGGGCATGAATTTAGCCACACTGAAAATAGGGACTCCAGAGTAATTTTTTCGTCACAGCCGCCGCTCCCTCTGGTCACGGCACCGCTGTGGGGACCATTTCTCCGGATGACGGAGGACAAAAAGGGTTACATTGGGGGTATGGCCAACCAACAAGGCGAAAATGCCGGCAAGGCCCCATACAAATAAGGAACAAGGGAGGGAGAACGATCATGGGTGATGCGGCACGCAGCCTGCCCGACCAGACCTGGACCCTGGGCTATCCGCCCGACGTGGACTGGAACGCGCCGATTCCGGTGAAACCGCTGACCGCCCTGCTGGAGGAAGCGGCGTCCCGCTTCGCGGACCGTCCCTTCCTCGACTTCATGGGCAAGCGCTCGACCTACGCCGAAGTGGCGCGGATGGTGGACCGCGCCGCCCGCGGCTTCCAGGCGATCGGGGTCGGCAAGGGCGTGCGCGTCGGTCTGTTCCTGCCCAACACGCCCTATTACGTGATCTGCTATTTCGCGATCCTGAAGGCCGGCGGCACGGTGGTGAACTTCAACCCCCTCTATGCGGAGCGGGAGCTGCACCACCAGATCACCGACAGCGGCGTGGAGCTGATGGTCACGCTGGACCTGACGGTGCTCTACGGCAAGATGGCGCGGATGCTGGCCGAATCGGGGCTGAAGCGCTTGGTGATTTGCCCGATGGCCGACATCCTGCCCTTCCCCAAGAACTGGCTGTTCCCCATCGTGAAGCGGGCGGAGGTCGCGCGCGTCCCATCGGACAGCCGGCATCTGTCCTTCCGCCGGCTCGTCGCCAACGACGGGCGCCCACAGCCGGTCGCCATCGACCCGGCGCAGGACGTGGCGGTGCTGCAATACACCGGCGGCACCACCGGCGTTCCCAAGGGCGCCATGCTGACCCACGCCAACCTTTTCGCCAACACCGAGCAGTGCAGCCTGTGGTTCGTCGGCGCGCGGCAGGGGCAGGAACGGATGCTGGGCGTGCTGCCCTTCTTCCACGTCTTCGCCATGACGGTGGTGATGAACTTCAGCATCCGCATCGGGGCGGAGATCGTCATGCTGCCCCGCTTCGAGCTGGATCAGGTGATGGAAACCATCCACGCCAAGAAGCCGACCCTGTTCCCGGCGGTGCCGACCATCTACACGGCGATCAACCACCACCGGCATCTGGAGAAGTACGACCTGTCCTCGATCCGCTACTGCCTGTCGGGCGGCGCGCCCCTGCCGGTGGAGGTGAAGGAGGCGTTCGAGCGGAACACCGGCTGCGTGCTGGTGGAGGGCTACGGCCTGTCCGAATCCTCGCCGGTCGCCACGGCGAATCCGGTGACCGGGCTGAACAAGGCGGGGTCCATCGGCCTGCCCCTGCCCGGCACCCTGATCGAGATCCTCAGCCTGGAGGAGCCGCGCCGCGTCCTGCCCGTCGGCGAGAAGGGCGAGGTCTGCATCCGCGGCCCCCAGGTGATGAAGGGCTATTGGAACAAGCCGTCGGAAACCGCCCTGACCCTGGTGGACGGGCGCCTGCACACCGGCGACGTCGGCTATATGGACGAGGACGGCTACACCCACATCGTGGACCGCATCAAGGACATGATCCTGTGCAGCGGCTTCAACGTCTACCCGCGCAACGTGGAGGAGGCGATCTACCTGCACCCCGCCGTGGCCGAATGCGTGGTCGCCGGCCTGCCCGACGAGTACCGCGGCCAGACGGTGAAGGCCTACATCCGCGTCGACGACGGCAAGACCCTGACCCGCGAGGAGCTGATCGACTTCCTCAAGGACAAGCTCTCGCCCATCGAGATGCCGAAGGCGATCGAGTTCCGCGACGAACTGCCCAAGACCATGATCGGCAAGCTGTCCCGCAAGGCCCTGCTGGACGAGGAGGAGGCGCGGCGGAAGGGCGCATAACGGGCCGCGTGGTCTTCCAGAGCCGCCTCTTCCAGAACCGCAGGGGGGCCATACGCCCCACCCCACCTTGCGGCCCCGCCCCCCGGACCCTATAAGGACGCTCGTCCTTTCTTTCGGTCCGGCGGCAAGGAAAAGCGCATGATCGTGGTCACCGGTGGGGCCGGTTTCATCGGCTCGAACCTCGTGGCGGCCCTGGCCGCGCGCGGCATCACCAACGTCGCGGTGATCGACCGCTTCGGCGATGGGGAGAAGTGGCAGAATCTCGCCAAGCGGGAACTCGCCACCCTCGTCGCGCCGGAGAACGCGCTGGCCTTCCTCGACCAGCACGCCGCGGAGATCGACGTGATCTTCCACCTCGGCGCCATCTCGGCGACGACGGAACGCGACGTGGACAAGATCGTCGCCAACAACGTCGCGCTGACGCTCGACCTGTGGCGCTGGTGCTCCTGGCGGGGCGCGCGGCTGATCTACGCCTCCTCCGCCGCGACCTACGGCGACGGCTCCGCCGGCTTCGACGACGACGGGTCGCCGGAGGCGCTGGCGGGCCTGCGCCCGCTGAACGCCTATGGCTGGTCCAAGCACCTGATCGACCGCCGCATCGCCCGCGTGGTGGCGGAGGGCGACATCGTTCCGCCGCAGTGGGCGGGCCTGAAGTTCTTCAACGTCTACGGCCCGAACGAGCGGCACAAGGACGACATGATGAGCGTCGTCGCCAAGCTGCACCCCCAGCTCAAGGCCGGGGAGCCGGCGCGCCTCTTCAAGTCGCACCGCCCGGATTTCGAGGACGGCGGGCAGCTCCGCGACTTCATTTACGTGGACGACTGCGTGGCGGTGATGCTGTGGCTGTACGACAACCCGCAGGTCAGCGGGCTGTTCAACGTCGGCACCGGCAAGGCCCGCAGCTTCAAGGATCTGGCGCTCGCCACCTTCGCCGCGCTGGGGCTGGAACCGCGCGTGGAGTATTTCGACATGCCGGAAGCGCTCCAGGGCAAGTACCAGTATTTCACCGAGGCGCGGACCGGCCGTCTGCGCGCCGCCGGATTCGACCGGCCCTTCACCGAGCTGGAGGAGGGCGTGCGCCGCTACGTCCAGGATTTCCTGTCGCAGCCCGACCCCTACCGCTGACGGTCCCGCTCCCCCGCCCAGGGGGAAAAGCCGAAACCACAGCCCAAACCACAGCCCAAACCACAGCCCAAACCACACAAGGCATCCGCCGCGCATGCTCGCCATCGCCTTCCCCGCCATCGACCCCGTGGCGTTCGAACTCGGGCCGATCGTCATCCGCTGGTACGCGCTGGCCTATCTGGCGGGCTTCGTGCTGGGCTGGCGCTACTGCTTGGCGCTGGCCCGCAGCACGCCGGGCCGCCCCTCGGCGGAGGATTACGACGACTTCCTGACCTGGGCGGTGGTGGGCGTCATCCTGGGCGGGCGGATCGGCTACGTGCTGTTCTACAACCTGCCCTTCTACCTTCAGAACCCGCTCGACGCGCTGATGGTCTGGCACGGCGGCATGTCCTTCCACGGCGGGCTGATCGGCGTCCTCGGCGCGATCCTGCTGTTCTGCTGGAAGCGGGGCCTGTCGCCGCTGGCCTTCGGCGACCTGATCGCCGCCGCGGCCCCCATCGGGCTGTTCTTCGGCCGCATCGCCAACTTCATCAACGGCGAGCTGTACGGCCGCCCGGCGCCTGACGTGTCCTGGGCGGTGGTGTTCCCGCGCGACCCGCTCCAGGTGCCGCGGCACCCCAGCCAGCTCTATGAATCCTTCCTGGAAGGGGCGGTGCTGTTCGTCCTGCTCGCCATCCTGGTGCGGATGCCCGGCGTGCGCGGGCGGGCTGGCATGACCGCGGGCATTTTCTTCATCGGCTACGGCCTGTCGCGCATCACCGCGGAGTTCTTCCGCGAGCCCGACCCGCAGCTCGGCTTCCTCTACGCCGGGGCGACCATGGGCCAGCTTCTGTCGGTGCCGATGGTGCTGTTCGGCGTCTGGCTGGTCGCCCAGTCCCGCCGCCGCCCCGCCGCCGTCTGACCCCGGAAGGTCCCGCCATGAGTGACGCCACGGACAGCCTCGCCCATCACCTCGCCCGCCGCATCCTGATGGACGGGCCGCTGTCGGTCGCCGCCTTCATGGCGGAGGCGCTGGGCCACCCGCGCTTCGGCTACTACATGCGCCAGGACCCCTTCGGCGTCTCCGGCGACTTCACCACCGCCCCGGAGATCAGCCAGATGTTCGGCGAGTTGGCCGGGCTGTGGTGCGTGGACACCTGGGCGCGGCTGGGCGGCCCCGCCCCCTTCCATCTGGTGGAGCTGGGGCCGGGCCGCGGCACGCTGATGCAGGACGCCCTGCGCGCCGCCGCCCTGGTCCCCGCCTTCCGCGAGGCCGCGCGGGTCCATCTGGTGGAGACCAGCCCGACCCTGCGCGCCCGCCAGCGGGAGACCCTGGCCGGCGTTCCGGTCCTGTGGCACGACCGGCTGGAGGATGTCCCCGAAGGCCCCACCCTGATCCTCGCCAACGAGTTCTTCGACGCCCTGCCCATCCGTCAGGTCCAGAAGACCGGCCACGGCTGGTTCGAGCGGCTGGTCGATCTCGACCCCGCGGCGCCCGCCGACGAGCCCCGCTTCCGCTTCGTTCTGGAAGCCTTCGGCAGCGCCGGCGCCCGGCTGATCCCGCCGCAGCTCCGCGACGCGCCGGAGGGCAGCGTGGTGGAGGTCTCCCCCGCCTCCCAGGCGGTGGCCCGGCTGATCGGCGGGCGGCTGGCCGCCCATCCCGGC
>NZ_JAUJFI010000143.1 GCF_030849505.1 Azospirillum isscasi
ACGCTGTGTGGGGGCTTCGCCCGGCCCCAGCCCGATCCTTCATGGGCGCATTTCCCACCACGTCCCTGGACGTTAGCCTCATCTCGCCTGTTTCATCATTCTCCGAAGGACGCCGCATCGACACCGGAAAGCCGAACCCGCCCACCATCCCTGTCCATACGGAAGAAATGGGCCATACGGAAGAAGGGGATTGAGGCGCAGCTTCCCCATTGCCCGAACCCCGTGCTTCCCGAATGTCCCATGCCCTTGAAGCCGGCGGGAAGCGCGCGTTTCCCGGATCAGGAGGCGAAACACGCCGCGGGGAAGGGGCGGGACCGCAGGACACGGCGGACGGGGCCTGCCCGGCGGGTGAATTTGTGGAAATCCCGGCAATGGGGAGATACAGTGCGCCGCGCACCGACACCGAAATCTCCATCGATGGACATTGGAAGCCACGCCCCGTCTCCCAGAGCCGAAGCCGCACACCCTGGCTGTTTCGTGGCAAGATCGGAACTTCGATGGCGATACCGTGGCCCTGGCGTCGTCGCCCCCCTCATGTCCAGGGCTTCGGCCACCCTGACCGTCCTGTCCTGCGGAGGCCGGGACGCTTCCGGAAACGTTGCTGCGGACCGTCGCCATGACCATTGAGAATCGTGAGGATACCGTCGCCGGAACATCGTCCGGAGACGGCGGCGCGGGCGCCCTTTCGCCCCGCCAGGAGAGCGTGCGGACGCTGTTCGACCGGCTGGCCGCGGAGCGCGACCGCTGGGTCGAGCGCAACAGCGCCTTCCACGAGGCCGACCGGGCCTATCTGCGCTTCCTCGTGCCGGAGAACGCCTCGGTGCTTGAGGTCGGCTGCGGCACGGGCGACACGCTGGCCTTCCTGCAGCCGTCGCGCGGGGTCGGCATCGACCTCAGCCCGGCGATGGTCGAGCGGGCGCGGCAGCGCCATCCGGGGCTGGAGTTCCACACCGGCAACGCGGAGGACCCGGCGGTCCTGGCGGGGGTCGCCGGGACTTTCGACGTGATCCTGCTGTCCGACACCATCGGCTTCCTCGACGACATCGAGGAGACGCTGCGCCATCTGCACCGCTTCGCCACGCCGCGCACCCGCATCATCGTCAGCTACCATTCCCGCCTGTGGGAACCGGTGCTGGGCCTTGCCGAGAAGCTGGGCCTGAAGATGCCGCAGGGCCAGCTCAACTGGCTGTCCAGCACCGACATCGCCGGGCTGCTGACGCTGGCCGGCTGGCAGCCGGTGAAGCGGGAATGGCGCCAGCTCGTGCCGCGCCGCCTGCTCGGCCTCGGCACGCTGATCAACCGCAGCATCGCCCCGCTGCCCGGCGTCCGGAAGCTGTGCCTGCGCAACTACGTGGTGGCACGCCCGGCCCCGCGGGCGCCGGAAAAGCAGCCGTCCTGCACGGTGCTGATCCCCTGCCGGAACGAGCGCGGCAACATCGAGAACGCCATCCGCCGCCTGCCGCGCTTCTGCCCGGACCTGGAGGTCGTCTACGTCGAGGGCAACAGCCAGGACAACACCTACGAGGAATGCCTGCGCGTCCAGGCCGCCCATCCGGACTGGGACATCAAGGTCATGAAGCAGCCCGGCAAGGGCAAGGGCGACGCGGTGCGCGCCGGCTTTGCCGCGGCGCGCGGCGACATCCTCATCATCCTCGACGCCGACCTGACCGTCCCGCCGGAGAGCCTGCCGAAATTCTACCGCGCCATCGCGTCCGGCCAGGGCGAGTTCATCAACGGCACGCGTCTGGTCTACCCGATGGACGACCAGGCCATGCGCTTCCTGAACTGGATCGCCAACCGTGCCTTCGCCCGCATCTTCTCCTTCCTGCTGAACACGCGCTTCACCGACACGCTGTGCGGCACGAAGGTGCTGTGGAAGAGCGACTACGACCAGATCGTCGCCAACCGGCATTACTTCGGCGACTTCGACCCGTTCGGCGACTTCGACCTGATCTTCGGCGCGTCCAAGCTGAACCTGGAGATCGTCGAGGTGCCGATCCGCTACGCCGACCGCACCTACGGCGAGACGCAGATCAGCCGCTTCACCCATGGCTGGCTGCTGCTGCGCATGGTGCTGTTCGCCTGGAAGAAGCTGAAGGCGTTCTGAGGACCGGCCCTGGATCGCTCCCCGGGCGGCTCCGGCGGTGGGCGGCAGGACCGGGGATCGGCCAAACCCACGGGGACCAAGCGCTGCTGGGCGCGACGAGATGATTTGGGCGTCGATCCGCGGAATTCATCAAGGCCAGTCGCCGACGGCTGCGACAACAGGCCGGACCCATGGATGCATCCTTCTCGGCCGGTCAGTATGGATTTCCCTCTTGCGCCGGACGGGCCGTCCACCACTCATCTCAGTCAAGCTGCTGGACCGTCTCGTCTTCAGAACGGTCCGCAGAATGAACTCTGGTACGACAGCCTGGTGCGCTCAGGATCCGGCTGCCATGCCGGTGCGGCAGGCCGCACCATGGCGTGGATGGCTGAGGCGACCGTACCGGGATTGGGGTAGAAGGCCGCCTCCAGCGGCGGAGACGGCGGGCATGTGACCGGGGCGAACCCAATCCGCCTCACCATGATGCCGGCATCCGGGCCCGCGCGCTCCAGCACCGCGGCAATGATTTCCGCACTGGCGCCGCAGGGAAGCCAAGCGTTGTCCGCGACCAGGAGTCGGCGGGTGCGGCGGGCCGAGGCGAGCAAGCTATCGATGTCCAGCGGCTGCAGCCAGACCGGGTCGATCACCTCCGCGGAAATGCCAACCTCGGCCACCAGGTCGCGGGCGCGCAAACATTCCGGCACCATGTTGGAGATCGCCACGACGGTGATGTCGTCGCCCGGACCGACGACGCGCGCCCGTCCAGGACGCACCTCGAAAGGCGCTTCGGGGACATAGGCTTCCGTGCCATAGAGCAGCCGGTGCTCCATCACCAAGACCGGGTTGTCGTCGCGGATGGCGGCGATCATGCAGCCCTTGGCGTCGTGCGCGTTGGACGGTGCGACGATTTTCAGGCCGGGAATATGCATGAAGAGAGAGTGCAGCGCTTGGCTGTGCTGGGCGCCTTGCCCCCAGGACTTACCAACCATGCTGCGCACGACCAGCGGCACCTTGACCGACCCGCCGTACATCGAATGGGCCTTGGCCGCGATGTTCACGAGTTGATTCATGCACAGCAGCAGGAAGTCCATACGAATGTGGACGTGTATAGGGCGCATACCGGCCATCGCGGCCCCGATCGCCATGCCGGTCATGGCGTCTTCCGACAGCGGCGTGGTGAAGACGCGCTCGGGGCCGAACTCCTGGAGCAGCCCCCGCGTCGACCCTTGGATTGACTTGTGGTCGTCCACATCGAGCCCGAAGAGAAACACGCTTTCGTCACGCGCCATTTCCTGCGCGAACGCTTCCTGCAAGGCGTCGACGTAGCGGAGCAGGCGTCCTTCAGCTGTAGACGTGCTCATAAAGCTCCTCGGGTTCCGGAAAGGGACTGGCTTCGGCAAAGGTGAAGGCTTCGGCAACCTGTACCCGGATTTCCGCGTCGATCCGCGCGCGCAGGGCCGGTTCGATCCGGTCGGCAAGGCGCGCCACCTGATCGTCCGCCTTCCAGGGCGCGAGTTCGTCCGCCGAGCGGTACCCCTGGTCGTAGTCGCGGTTGGGACCGACATGCTCCTGCCAGCGGTAGCACAGCACCTCCAGGAAGGCCGGACCCGCACCGGCCCGCATCGCTGTGATCGCTTCGGCGGCGCGCGCCCGCACGGTCGTCAGACTGCCGTCGGAGATGCGGTCGGCCGGGATGCCATAGGTGGCGACGCGCTCGACCAAGCGGTCGGTGGCCCAGCGCTTGGAAAGCGGTTCGTGGATGGCGTACCCGTTGTTCTCGCAGACGAACAGGATGGGCAGCTTGTGCAAGGCCGCGAAGTTCAGGCTCTCGGCGAAACACCCCTCCTCGGTGGCGCCGTCCCCGAGGAAGCAGACGGTCACCTGTCCGGATCGCTGGCGCTTGGCGGCAAGCGCGAACCCGACGGCGACCGGGATGTTGGTGCCCACGACTGCCGAGGCGCCGATCACGCCGGCGTCCATGTCGATCAGATGCATGGAGCCGCCGCGCCCCTTCGCGCAGCCCGTGCGTTTGCCGTACATTTCTGCGACCAGGGCGCGGAGGTCGCCGCCCTTGGCGACATAGGCCGCATGCCCGCGATAGGTGATGGAGACACGGTCCTTTGCCGTCAGAACGTCGCACACGCCGACGGCGATGAACTCCTGCCCGATGGACAGATGGATGGGGCTCTTGATCTTGTCCGTCGGATAGACGCGTGCGATTTCCTCCTCCAGGTGACGGATCAGGCGCATCCTGCGGTACAGGCGAACGATCGTCTGCGTGTCTGAATCCCCTCGATTTTCCGGGTTCACAAAAGCCTCACTGCAAAATGCCAAGACACGCCGCTTCGGCCGAAGATAGCGGCCTCTTTCGTTACTCTCTCGCCTATCTCTCGAAATCGTTGGGCTCGTAGACTACGATTTTGCTGCCGGCATTGTCGAAACGGAATTTCACCGCGGTGAACGCCTCCAAGCGTTTGCGCAGGCCGTCCTGCCGCTCCGGCGGAACGAACAGGAGCAGGAAGCCGCCGCCGCCGGCACCCAGCAGCTTGCCCCCCAGGGCGCCGGCGCCGAGGGCCGTCTCGTAGAGTTCGTCGATGGCGGGGTTGGAGACGCCGGGCGACAGCGTGCGCTTCAGCATCCAGCTTTCGTGCAGCAGCCGGCCGAGATCCGCCAGGTCCCGCCGCGGATCCCCCAGGATCGACGCGGCCTCGTCGACCATGGCGCGCATGTCGAGAAGCTGCGCCTCGCACGCGTCGAGATTCGCGATCTTGTCCTTCTCGATGTCCGAGGCGTAGCGCGACAGGCCCGTGAAATAAAGAACGAGATGGCTTTGCAAAGCCTCCCGGCGCACGCGGTTCATGATCAGCGGCGTGACGTCGATGGACCCGTCGACGTTGAAGTCGATCCGGTTCAGCCCCCCATAAGCCGCCCACGTCTGATCCTGCGAGCCGACCGCCTCGCCGATCACCGTCTGCTCGATGTGGATCGCTTCGGCGGCAAGCTGCTCTTTCGTCACCATCCGGCCATGGAAGGCGTGCAGCGCGTTCAGGAGCCCGACCGTGAAGGAGGAACTCGACCCCAGCCCGGACCGCGCCGGCAGGTCGCCGTCATGGTGGATCTCTAGCCCCTCGCTCATGCCCATCTCGCCCAGCACCGCGCGGACGGCGGGGTGCCGGATGTCGGCAACCTCCCGGACCTGCTCGATGTTCGAATAGACGATGCGGTGCCGGTACTCGAAGAAGGGCGGCAGCCTGCGCAGGCTGATGTAGCAGTACTTGTCGATGGCCCCACCGATCACGGCACCGCCATGCGCGCGGTACCATTTCGGAAAGTCGGTCCCGCCGCCGAACAGGGAAATGCGGAAAGGCGTGCGGCTGATGATCATGCGTCCGTCCGCGCCATCACATGGCCGGCCATGGCCAAGCTTTCGGGCGTGCCGATGTCGAGGAAGCGCGCCTGGACGACGTGGGCGTGCAGTGTCCCCGCCGGCGCCCGTTCCAGGACGTCGCGTTCCAGAGACACCGCTCCCGCCGCCGCGGCATGGTCCAGGAACGCGGCGGAGACCAGATACATCCCGGCGTTGACCGTCCCCCGGCCGGGCGCCTTTTCGACGAAGCGGCGGATCCGCCCGCCGGCGTCCACCTCCACCCGGCCGTAGCGCCCGGCGTCCTCCACCTCCACGCACAGCAGCGACGCCTCGGCCTGCGATGCCCGGTGCGCGGCCACGAAGGCGCCGAGGTCGGCATCGACGAAGGTGTCGCCGTTCATCACCAGCACCGGATCCGAGCGCAGCGCGCCGCGCGCGTGGCCCAGGGCTCCGGCGGTGCCCAGCGGCTCCGGCTCGATGCGGCATACGATGTCGAGGGAGCCGTCGAAATCCCCGCGCGCCAGCCACGCCGTCACGCGGCCGGCCCGATGGCCGAGGCACAGCACCACGCGCCGCGCGCCGAAGCCCGCCAGACGATCCAGCAAATGTCCGAGGAAAGCGCGGCCCGCCACCGGGGCCAGCACCTTGGGCGTGTCGCCCAGGACCGCGCTGATCCGGGTTCCGAGACCGCCGGCTAGAACCGCGACATCGACGCCGGCAAGGGTGGACTCAGGCTTCATGGGCCAACCCTCCCGGTGCAGCGGCCTCCGCGGCCTCCAGGAGATTCCGGTGCAGCGTGTGCCGGGTCATTTCACGGATGTGGCGGCTGGTGTCCGCGCCGAAGCGCTGGTCGACCATCTTCAGATAGCGCGGATTGGTGAAGTATTCGGTAAAGGCCTTGTCCCGGAACGCCAGGACTTCGGCGGCCGTCAGCGTCTCCGTCGCCAGCGGCCTGCAGTCGGCGCTGTGCTGGGAATAGCCGCTCCAGCTCTCCGGCAGGTCCCACCCCTTGCCCACCGCCTCGTCGTAGAGCGGCGATCCCGGGTAGGCCATCGCCGAGTAGAAGTTGGCGAACTCGCAGTTCAGTTCCTTCGCGAGGTCCAGCGTGGCGCGCATCGACTTCGCGTCATCGTCCGGCAGGCCGAAGATGTAGTTGCCGATGACGTTGATCCCCGCTTCCTGGATGGCGCGGACGATGCCCACGATGTCCTCGTTGCGCAGCGCCTTCCTGGCGCCGTCGCGCACATGCTTGCTTCCCGACTCGATGCCCAGGGCCAGCCAGCGGAAGCCGGCCCGGCGCAGCCTGTCGAGCATGCGCGGCTTCACCGTGTCGACGCGGGCGTAAGCCCAGAGGTTCAGCGTGTTGCCGAGCCGTTCGTTGCGCGGGATCAACCCCTCGCAGATCGCGGTGACGTGCCGCTCGTTCAGCACGAACATCTCGTCCACGATCTTGAAGGTGCGCACCCCGTATTGCTCGATCAGCAGGTCGATCTCGCGCAGGACCGCCTCCGGCGAGCGGAACCGGTAGCCGTTCCGGCCGAAGGGCGCGTTGATGCAGCAGAAGCTGCAGGTGTAGGGGCAGCCCAGCGTCGTGTAGATCGACGCGTAGGGCCTGCGCGCGCCCATGTCGCCGAAGCATTGCCAGTTGTGCGCCCGGTATTTCTCCATGGGCAGCAGGTCCCAGGAGGAGGCCGGCAGGTCGCGGTCCAGATCCTCGACCAGCGGCGCCGGCCGGGTGCGGCGCACCTCGCCCTCGTGCCAGTGGACGATCCCCGGGACATCGGACAGGTCCGCCGGGGACAGGTCAGCCGGGGACAGGCCGTCCGGCGTGCCGGATTTCAGCGCGTGCAGCAGCGCGTCGACGGTGACCGGCCCCTCGCCGGTCGCGACGAAATCCACCGCCTCCTCGCGCAGGGTGCGTTCCGGCAGGGCGGCGGCATGGCCGCCGATGACGATGACCGTCTGCTCCGGCGCCGCGTCCTTCACCGCGCGGGCCAGGGCGCCCGCGGCCGGCATGGACTGGGTGGAAGCCGAGGGCTGGTGGCCGTAGACGACGATCGCCACCAGCCGGGGCGCCATCTCCGCCACCTTGGCGGCGACGGCGGCGGCATCCCACCCTTCCGCCTCGCTGTCGATGATGGCGGCGCTGTGCCCCCGCTGCCGGCAGTAGGTGGCGATCAGGCCGCACCACAAGGGGGGCTCGATGGCCGTCAACTCGTCGCCCAGGCTCTGGTAGATCCGGCCGCGGCCGCCCGGATGGATCAGCAGGAGATCGAGGCGTCCATCGCTGGTGGGGGCGGTCATGGGCACGGCCTTTCCCGTTCAGACGTTGCCGTGGACGCCGTTGCGCAGCATCCGGTAGCCCTTGACCAGCTCCCGGATGCCGTCGTCCAGCCCGTGGGCCGGCTTGTAGCCGGTGGCCTCGATCCGCTCGTTCGACACGATGTAGTCGCGCTTGTCCGGATCCTCGCCGATGGGGGCCTCCAGGAACGCGAACGCCGGCAGGTGGGCGCGGATGCGCTCGCACAGCTCCCACTTCGACAGGTTGGCGTCCGACAGGCCGACGTTGTAGGGCCGGTCCCTCATGGCGTCGAAGTTGGCCAGCCCGTGCAGGAAGGCGCGGGCGACGTCGCGGATGTGGATGTAGTTGCGCTTGAAGTGCGGCTCGAACAGCACGACCGCGCGGTCGTTGACGGCGCGATAGACGAAGTCGTTGACCAGCAGGTCCACCCGCATGCGCGGGGCCATGCCGAACACCGTGGCCAGCCGGAAGGAGATGGCGTTGCCGCGCTCCAGCACCGCCTGTTCCGCCTCCACCTTGGTGCGGCCGTACAGCGAGATCGGGCGCAGCGGCGTGTCCTCGGTGCAGAACCTGCCCTGCTCCCCGATGCCATAGCCGGAGTTGGTGACCGGCATCATGATGCGCTGGTCGCGGGACAGCAGGCGGATCAGCGTCAGCACCGCGTCGCGGTTGGTCGAGGTCGCCGCCAGGACGTCGGCGTCGCACAACGGGGCGCCGACCAGGGCGGCCAAAGGGATCACCGCGTCGGCGGACTGGACCAGGGGCCGCAGCGTGGCCTCGTCGCGGGCATCGCCGCGCACGATGTCGAAGTTCGGGTGCGCGCAGACGTGCGCCAGGGGCACCTGCCGGAACAGGAAGCTGTCCAGCACGGTCACCCGGTGGCCCGCGTCCAGCAGCGCCGGAACCATGATGGAACCGAGATAGCCGGCGCCGCCGGTCACGAGGATGTTCATGCTGTCGGCCATGTCGGTTTCCGGGAGAGGGGGGGCCGGGAGGAGGTCAGGAGCAGACGCGGTCGAGGACCGTGTGCAGACGGTCGATCTGCGCCGTCAGGTCGTGGGGATGATTGCCGACGAAGAAGCCCAGATCATGCGCGGTGTAGGCGTTCTCGATGCGGTCAACGATGTCGTAGTCGTAGTGCCGGAGCACGTCGTGGCGCAGGAAGCAGCCGCCGGTGATGATGCGGAAGCCAATGCCGGCCTCCTTCAGCGCCGCGAAGACCTTCTCGCGGTCGGGGTCGCGCGACGGGTTGAGGATGATGGTGAAGCTGAAGGACGAGGACAGGCCGTTCTCGCGCTGGATGATGAAGCGCTCGTCCCCGGCGAACAGCTCCTGGAACAGCGCCATGTTCGTCCGGCGTGCGGCAACCATGGCCGGCAGTTTCTTCAGCTGCTCACGCCCGACCGCGGCCTCCATTTCCAGCGGGCGGACGTTGTAGCCGGGCAGGATGAAGCGGTACGCCTCGAAATGGTCGGAGGAGCCACGCTCGAACAGCGGCGTGTCCGGCGGCAGGTCGCGTGTCCAGCCGTGGGCGCGCATCGACCGGCACAGATGCGCCAGTTCCAGGTCGTCGGTCAGCACCATCCCGCCTTCCATGGTCGAGATGTGGTGCGAGAAGAAGAAGCTGAAGGTGTTGAGGTCGCCGAACGTGCCGGTCTTGCGCCCGTTCAGTTCGGCGCCCAGGGATTCGCAATTGTCCTCCAGGACGTGGAGGCCGTGCGCGTCGGCAAAGGCGCGGATCACGTCCAACGCAGCCGGATTGCCCAGGATCGACACCGGCACGATGGCCCGGGTCTTCGGCGTCAGCGCCCGTTCCAGCTTCGAGACGTCCATGTTCAGCGTCTCAAGCTCCACATCCACGAACCGCAGCTTCAGCCCGTATTGCTGAAGCGGATGGTAGGTGGTGGCCCAGGAGATGGCCGGAACAATGACCTCGTCGCCGCGCTGGAGGGGCCGGTCCTTCTTGTAAGCAAGGGCGGCGACCGAGATCAGGTTGGCCGAGGAGCCCGAGTTCACCATGATGCCGTGCCGGACGCCGAACCACTCGGCGAACTCCCGCTCGAAGGCGGCCACCTGTTCGCCCATGGTGAAGCGGCCCGAAGCAATGACGCGCTGCAGGGCTTCGGCCTCTTCAGCGCCCCAGGAGGAGGCCGCCAACTCGTAGAACATCCGTTCGACCTCGATTTGAAACCGGCGACGGCCGCCTGGAAACGACACCTGACGGGCGGGCATTCCTTATAGTGGAATTCCTTGCCATGGAATTCCATTCTGTTGTCCGCAAACAGTCACTAACAACCGTTTAAAGCGGATTGCGATCCGCTTTGGACCGCGACGGCGGACCCGGTCGCCCATGCGACCGAAGCCCGCCGGCGAATGAGGCGATATGAGTCTATAGCGAACGGACGTTCGCTATAACGCACAGGCCGGACCATCGGAGGCCGGAAATCCTGTTTCCCCCATCCCTTCTTCGGGACGTTTCATCCACCATGCCCCAGCCCCGCCGCATCTCGGTGATCGGGCTCGGCTGCGTCGGCCTGCCGGTGGCCGTCGCCTTCGGGCGGGACTCCACCGCCGGCTGTTCACCGGAGCGCATCAACCCCGGCGACAAGGAGCACCGGTTCGAGACCATCACCAATGGTCGTCTCCGGCCCCGACGCGGCGACGCGGGAACTGGTCGCCGCGGTCTGCGGCAGCGTGGTGACGGCCGGCGTGCGGCCTACAGCCGCCAGAGCTGCACACCAGCGGGCATGGCGGTGCGGTCGAGCACGCCCTTGACGTCCAGGACAAGGCCGCGGCCGTCCCTCAGGAGGGCGGTGATGAGATCCCAGCCCTCGGCGCAGTAGGCGGCGTGCGGTACCGCCAGCACCACCGCGTCGGCCGGCGGCAGGCGGTCGCGCGGGGTCAGTGTCAGGCCGTACTCGTGCGCCACCTCGTCCGTCCCGGCCAACGGGTCGTGGACGGCCACCGTCACGCCAAAGCTTTCCAGTTCGGCCACGATGTCGACCACGCGGGTGTTGCGGATGTCGGGCACGTTCTCCTTGAAGGTGAGCCCCAGCACCGTGACGCGCAACGGTTCGGCGCCGATCCCATTGGAGCGCTCGCGCAACAGCCGCTTCACCGCCTCGCGCGCCACATACTGGCCCATGGTGTCGTTGATGCGCCGGCCGGCCAGGATGACCTCCGGGTTGTGGCCGAGCTGCTCGGCCCGGTGGGTCAGGTAATAGGGGTCGACACCGATGCAGTGGCCGCCGACGAGGCCCGGCTGGAACTTCAGGAAATTCCACTTGGTGCCGGCGGCGGCCAGCACGTCGCGGGTGTCGATGCCCAGCCGGTGGAAGATCACCGCCAGTTCGTTCATCAGGGCGATGTTGACGTCGCGCTGGGTGTTCTCGATCACCTTGGCGGCCTCCGCCACGGCGATGGAGGCGGCCTCGTGCACGCCGGCCGTCACCACGCTGCCGTAGACCGCGGCGACCAGTTCCCGCGTCGCCGCGTCGGAGCCGGAGACGACCTTGGTGATGGTCTCGAACCGGTGCTCCTTGTCGCCGGGGTTGATGCGCTCCGGTGAATAGCCGACGGTGAAGTCCCGTCCGAAGGTCAGGCCCGACTCCGCCTCCAGCACCGGCACGCAGTCCAGTTCGGTGGCGCCGGGGTAGACGGTGGATTCGTAGACCACCACGTCGCCGCGCTTCAGATACCGCCCGACGGTGCGGCTGGCGGCCAGCAGCGGGCGCAGGTCCGGGCGCCGGGCGTCGTCGATCGGCGTCGGCACGGTGACGATGTGGAAGTCGGCCTTCTCCAGGTCGGCGGGGTCGTCGGTCAGGTGCAGGGTGGCCGCCGCCAGATCCGCGTCCGCCACCTCGCCCGTGTGGTCGTGCCCGGCCTTCAGCGCCGCGATACGCCGCGCGTCGATGTCGAAGGCGACGACAGGCACGCCGGTCCGCCCGAACGCGACGGCCACCGGCAGGCCGACGTAGCCGAGCCCGATCACTGAAATGCGGCGGGAGTGGGTCATGGAAGGCTCCTGACAGACGAGCAGGGGAGGGATGGGTGTCTTATACACGCTCCGCCATGGCGGGGGAGCGGAAAGCGGCTCAGTCGGACCCCGGGAGGCCAAGTGGCGGAAGGCCAGGTGGCGGGAGATCAGGCGGCGGGATAAGGGCGAAGCGCTCTCCCTTGCTCCGGCCGATGATGCCGGCGGCCATCGCGGGGGTCATCGGCATGCAGACCGTCGCTCCGGCGGGAACGTCGCCCGGCGCCAGCACTGGCCGGCCAAGATAGCTGGTGCCGGCCCGCGCCGGATCCTCGTCCACGAAGAAGCGGACGTGCTCCGTCCCCAGCCGGCCGGCCAGCCAGCTTGCCGCGATGGAGGTGCCGAACAGCCCCACGCCCCCGTCCTCCGCGCGTGCGCGCGTCTCATCGCGCAACCGGCGCAGCCACCGCACATGGCCTTCGACCAGCCGGCGTGCGCGGGCCGGGTCAGCCGGCGGCGCGTCCTCCAGCCCGTCCCCCCGCCCCGCCGGAACGGCGATCGCACTGATTTCCCGCGGGATCCAATCGCGCCGGCAGAGCGCCACGGCGAAGCCCGCCTGCCGCAGCGACCGGGACAGGGTGGCGGCCGAGAAATGGGTGGCGTGATCGACCACCAGCAGGTCGAAAGGGTTGGCCTCGACATCGGGCACCTCGACGATCAGCCGGCCCTGCGGGTCCAGCCGCTTCCCGACCGAGCGCAGGAAGCCCTCCGGCCCCTCGACATGCTCCAGAACATGCAGGGCGGTCGCCAGACCGTAGCGGCCGGGAAGATCGGCAAGGTCGCCGGTGTGGAAGCGCTCGACGCCCGCGATCGCCTCGATGGCGGGCCGGTAGTGGTCGCCGAGATCCGTCCCCGTCAGGCGCCAGCCGGGGCGCAGCCGGGCGGCGTGGCGCAGCAGGGTGCCGTCGCCGCAGCCGAGATCGAGCAGCCGGCCCTCGTCCGGCGGGGACAGGGTCTCCAGCACCTTCGTCAGAAGGAGCAGCGAACGCGCCACCCCCATTCCGGAGCCGGCGCCGAAGACCGCCTGTTCGCCGCCTTCGCCTTGCCGGTAGACCCGGTAGGAGGCGTAGATGTCGCGGCACCGGGCCCGCCAGCCCTCGGTCACCGCCTTCTGGACGGTGCCGCAGGTTCCGCACACGGCCAGGGGCATGCGGTCCGGCCAGGGGCGGCAGTCCGAGGTGACCCCGCCCAGATCGTCCAGGCCCGACGTTCCGCCATCGGCCGCCACGACGCCGGCCTCGGCCCCGCACAGGTGGCAGGCCGTGCGATCCGTCATCGCCCGATCCGTCATTCCGCGGTCCCGGACGGCGCCTTGGGGCCGACCGCAAGGCCGAAGAGGTAATGGGCCATCGGGAAGAAGCCCGTGTGCACCACCTCGTCGTTCATGGAGAACATGAACACGTTGTGGAAGCGGTCCAGCAGCGCTGCGCGCAGCGCCTCGCCCGTCTTGCAATTGACGTGGCCGGCCTTGCTCTCGGGCGAGGCGTAGGCCTGACTCTCCAGCGACGGCATGCCGACGATCAGCACGCCCTGCGCACCGAGCGGCGCCATGACGTGGCTGAGGAAATCGGCCTCCCGCTCCGGCGGGATGTGCTCCATCACGTCGAGCGCGTAGACCGCGTCGAACCGGCCGGGCAGCGGGCCGGCCAGGACGTCGTGGACCAGCGTCCCGCACACCCAGGGGGGCGTCATGCGGGCCTCGGCGTCCTCCAGGAACAGGGGGTCGAAATCGCTGACCGTGAGCCGTCCGACCTCCTGCTGGACAAGGCGGGAGCAGAAGGCGTCGCCGCAGCCGACCTCCAGCACGGACGCTTTCCCCTTCAGCATCTTGGCCACGAACTTGTAGCGCGCCAGGGTGAAGACGAGGCGCTTGGGGTCTTGGTGCCAAACCTGGTTGTTCATCAGCCCGAAGCGGGCCAGCCCCACGCGGTCGCGCAGGTCGAACAGGCCCTGATTGACCGGATCCCGTGCGCGGTCCCGGTTTTCCGGGCTGTTGTCGTCGTCGGTCATGCCATCATCTTCCTTCCGTCAGGTCCCTGTCCGGGCAGATGGCGTCCGGGCCGGTATCGAGGCAGGCCATCACCGCCTCCATGGCCGACGGCGGGACGAGCCCCAGCTCCGCGCGGACGCGGGCGGTGTCCAGCGATGTCCAGCGGGAGGGCCGGTCGCCGCCCATCAGCGTGTGGGCCACTCCCGCCACGGGCCGCACCAGGGCGGGGTCGCAGCCGAGCCGGTGGACGACGTGCCGGGCGGCGTCAGCATAGGTGACGTCGCCCGGAGCGGAAAGCTGCCAGACGCCCGCCACGCTCCGTTCCTGGGCGTCTTCGGGTGCCACGATCCGGCGGATGGTTTCCGCCACCAGATCGACCGTCACGGGCGCGAAGGGGAAGTCGCTGAAGGGGCTGATCGGCCGCCCGGCGCACAGGTCGGCGGCCCAGCCGTCGAACAGCGGCAGGCCGGGGTGGACGACCTTGGTCAGCCGCAGCACGCCGGCCCCCGGAAGCGCCCGGATGCCGGCCTCCGCCGCCGCCTTCTGCCGGCCGTATTCCGACACCGGGCAGAGGGCGTCGTCGGCCGGGCGGTGCGGGACCGATCCGTCGAACACCTGGTTGGTCGACAGGAACAGCACGGGGGTGCCGCGCTCCGCCAGCCAGGAAGCAAGGCCGACGGCGCCCGCCACGTTGACCGCCTCCGCCCCGGCCGGATCAGGGCGGCCATCGTCAACGCCAGGGCCAATCCCCAGCGCACGTTACCGTTGCTCCGCATGCTCACCTCCACCGTC
>NZ_JAUJFI010000144.1 GCF_030849505.1 Azospirillum isscasi
CTGCTGGGCTGAAGCTCTGGCCCCGGCAGCGGCGCCGTGGCATGGTCCGAGAGTGATCGACCGGCAGGAGTTGCGGCTGCGGCGGAAGGCCCGCCCGCGGCCCGCTTCAAGGGCGGCTACGCCAAGGCGCCGAAGGAGGACCGCGGCTGCGCCCTGCCCGACCACATCGCGGAGGAGCGCAGCGCCGAGACGCGCCGCCCGGCCATCGCCGTGGGGACGCGGGTGCGGGTCCGCGCCGCCGCGAACCTGCGCGTCGCCCCCTTCTGCGACGCCAAGGTGAAGGACGTGCTGGAGAAGGGGGAAACGGTCACGGTGCTGGCCGTCTTCGGGTCCTGGTACGAGGTCGGGCGGAGCGGACGGTCGCTGGGCTTCGTCGGGGCGTCCCTGCTCACGGGTGGCAAGAGCCGCTAAAGCGAACGTCCGTTCGCTTTAGACTCATATCGCTTCATTCGCCAGCCGGCTTCGGTCGCATGGGCGACCGCGACCACCGTTGCGGTCCAAAGCGGATCGCAATCCGCTTCAACCCTTCAGCCGGGCCGCCTCGACCATGAAGCGGCGCCAGATTTCCGCCGGGACCGAGCCGCCGGTGACGCCCTTCATCGGCGCGTTGCCGTCGTTGCCGACCCACACCCCGACCGTCAGCCCGCGCCCGGCGACGCCGTCCGCGAAGCCGATGAACCAAGCGTCCCGGTAATCGTTGGTGGTGCCGGTCTTGCCGCCCGCCCCCAGCCTGGCGAGGGCCGCGGGCAGGCGGGCGGTCTTGCCGGTGCCGTCCCGCATCACCCCGGCCAGCATGGATTTCAGGGTGCCGGCGGTCCGCGGGTCGATCACCCGTTCCGGCTTCTGCGGGGTGTGGCTGTGGATCGTCCGCCCGGCGGGATCGCCGATGCGCAGGAACAGATGGCCGCCGACCTTGTTGCCGCCGTTGGCGACCGCCGCGTAAGCCTGGGTGATTTCCAGCAGCGACACTTCGCTAACCCCCAGCGCGAGGCCGAGATCCGGCTCCAGCGGCGATTCGACGCCCAGGCGGCGGGCGGCGGCGGCAATCTCCTCGGCATGGCCGCGGGTCAGCCGGGCCGACGCCGTGTTGGTGGAATGGGCGAAGGCGTCGGCCAGCGTCACCGACGACGGATAGCGGTTGTCGAAATTGCGGATGGCCCGCCCGTCCGTGAACTCCATGCGGGAGCCGTCCACGCGCGAGTCCGGCGTCAGCCCGCGCTCCAGCGCCGCCAGGAAGACGAACAGCTTGAAGGCCGAGCCGGGTTGGCGGCGGGCCTGGAGAGCCCGGTTGAAATGGTCCCGCCGGGCCGCCGCGTCGCGTCCGCCGATCATCGCCAGGATCGCCCCGTCGCCGTCCAGAGCCACCAGCGCGACCTCCGCGGCGCCCATCCTCTTCGCGTGGCGCTTCAGGGTGGTTTCCACGCTGCGCAGGGCGGCGGCCTGGAGATCGCGGTCGAGCGTGGTCCGCGCCGTGAAGGTCGGCCCTGGACGATTGCCGCCATAGCGGTCGGCGGCGAAGCGGTCGAAACGGGCTTTGGCCGTTTCGCGGAAATGGCCGGTGGACAGGACCGCCGCCTTGTTCCCCGCGGCCAGCATGGGGCGCTGGCGCTTGGTCTGCTCCGCCGTTCGTTCCGTGATGAAGCCGGCGTCGGCCATGGCGTCCAGCACCAGGGCGGCCTTCGCCTCCGCCTTCTCCAGGTCGGCGAAGGGGTTCAGGCGGGAGGGGGCGGGCAGCGAGCCGACCAGCATCGCCGCTTCCTTCAGCGACAGCTTGCCCGCCGGCTTGCCGAAGAAGACGCGCGCGGCGGCGTCCACCCCGTACGCGCCGAAACCGAAATAGGCGCGGTTCAGGTACAGGTACAGGACGTTCTTCTTGCCCAGCTTCTCCTCGAAGTCGCCGGCGCTGTACAGCTCGTACGCCTTGCGGGACCAGCGGTCGTAGCGGTTGAGGAAGATGAGCTTCATCGTTTGCTGGGTCAGCGTGCTGCCGCCCTGGCTGAAGCTGCCGGAGGTCACCGCCACGGCCAGGGCCCGGGCCAGCCCCTGGAAGTCGATGCCGTCATGTTCCAGATAGCGCCGGTCCTCCTTGGCGATCAGCGCCTGGATCAGGTGCTTCGGCAGCTTCTCCAGCGTCAGCGTGTCGCCGTACGTCTCGCCGATGGAACCGATGAAGCGCCCCTGCCGGTCGAGGAAGCGCACCCCGTGGCCGCGGTTGTGCGCCAGCACGTCGTCCACCGTGGGGAATTCCTCCCCGAACAGGTCGATCGCCCGAGCGGAAGGGGAGGACAGAAGCGGCAGCGCCAACGTCAGGGCAAAGGCAACGCGGCGCAGGACGGAGAGTCGGGGCATCGGCCGTTCGCGGAAGGCGGGACGCGCCACAGGTCGGGCGGCGGCCCCGGCTTCACAATCCCCGTACCCCTTAATTTCACGGGCACGGGCAGCCCTGCAATCGGAACGGGAATGGTCAGGCGAAGGCCGGCGGGGCCGACGGGTCGGGGCCGAAACGGTTCGGGCCGTCCGTGCCGCGGAGGAAGCCGCATTCGATCAACGCCCACAGCATCCCAACCACCGGGATCAGCACGATCAGCAGCCACCACGCCGACTTGCCGCGGTCGTGCCACCGCTTCGCCCCGACGGCAAGGCAGGGCCAGATCAGAAGGATGTTGAGCACGATCCCGAACACCGAAACATCCCCGTCCATGTCAAAGACCGGGAAGACAATGGAAATCAACATGAAAGCAAATGTGAACAGCCAGTAAGGCTTCCGACCTATTCTTCCCTTGAAGGAAAGCAGGAATTCCGACCAGGACATTGCAAAACACCTCCAAAAGCGTTGGCGGGACGCTATCAGGAGCAATCGAGATGTGGCAAGACGGCCAAATTGTCGCGCACCGCTCCTTGCTTCGAAGGGGAGCGGAGGACGGGCGGCCCACAGCAAAAAAGCCCGCCGGAACCGGCGGGCCTTTTTTGAGACGCATGTGCTGTGCGGAAGGCGGCGGGGCCTTCGCGCCGAAGGGTCACCTCGGCGCGAGAACCATCACCATCTGGCGGCCTTCGAGCTTCGGCATCTGCTCGACCTTCGCCAGTTCATCCAGCTCGTCGCGCACGCGGACCAGCACGTTCATGCCAAGATCCTGGTGCGCCATCTCGCGCCCGCGGAAGCGCATGGTCACCTTGACCTTGTCGCCTTCCTCAAGGAAGCGGCGGGCCGAGCGCATCTTCACGTCGTAGTCGTTGTCATCGATGTTGGGACGGAGCTTGATCTCCTTCACCTCGATGATCTTCTGCTTCTTGCGGGCCTCGGCGGCCTTCTTCTGCGCCTCGTACTTGTACTTGCCGTAATCGAGGATCTTGCAGACAGGCGGTTCCGCCTGCGGGGCGATCTCGACGAGATCGAGACCCGCATCTTCAGCGGCCAGCAGCGCATCGCGCAACGAAACGACGCCCACCATCTCGCCATCGGCGCCGACGAGACGGACGGAGCGTGCCGTGATCTCCCGGTTCACCCGCGGTCCATCGCGGGTCGGAGCGGCTTCGGACGGTATCCTGGCTATGGACGCTTCTCCATGACTGGTAACCCACCGGGGCGCGGCCTCCCAGAGGGAAACCCGCCCAACGGTGCGGTCGGTTAAAACGGCGAATCGAAAGCGGCGGCGCCCGCGGGGGACCTCGCCTCTTCATTCAGTTTATTGAGCGCGGCGTCAAGGGCAAGAACTTCCTGATCCTTACCACCGAGGGTCCGGAGGGCAACCGTCCGTTCTTCCGCCTCGCGCTTGCCCACGACGACCAGAACGGGGACCTTCTGAAGGCTGTGTTCACGGACCTTCAGGTTGATCTTCTCGTTCCGGGTGTCGAGTTCGGCACGGATGCCGCGGCGCTTCAGGAGGCTCAGAACCTCCTGGCCGTAGCCGTCGGCTTCGTTGGTGATGGTGCAGACCACCGCCTGGACCGGGGAAAGCCACATCGGGAACTTGCCGGCGTAATGCTCGATCAGCATGCCGACGAAGCGTTCCAGCGACCCCAGGATGGCCCGGTGCAGCATGACCGGGCGGTGGCGGGCACCGTCCTCGCCGATATAGGAGGCGTCCAGCCGTTCGGGAAGGACGAAATCGAGCTGGAGCGTGCCGCACTGCCAAGTGCGCCCGATGGCGTCGGTCAGGTGGAATTCCACCTTGGGGCCGTAGAAGGCGCCCTCGCCCGGCAGTTCCTCGAACTCCAGCCCGGCGGAGCGCAGCGCGGTGCGCAGCCCCTCCTCCGCGCGGTCCCAGGTGTCGTTCGAACCGGCGCGCACGTCGGGGCGCAGGGCCAGCTTCACGGCGATCTGGTCGAAGCCCAGATCCCGGTAGACCCCGAGCTGGAGCTTGAAATAGTCCGCCGCCTCGGTCGGCACCTGATCTTCCGTGCAGAAGATGTGGGCGTCGTCCTGGGTGAAGGCGCGCACGCGCAGGATGCCGTGCAGCGCGCCCGACGGCTCGTTGCGGTGGCAGGCTCCGAACTCCGCCATGCGGATCGGCAGGTCGCGGTAGGAGCGCAGCCCGTGCTTGAAGATCTGGACGTGGCCCGGGCAGTTCATCGGCTTGATGCCGAGCATCTTCTCGCCGTCGTCCGCCGAGACCTTGAACATGTTGTCGCCATACATGTCCCAGTGGCCCGACGCCTTGAACAGCGAGCTGTCGATGAGCTGCGGCGTCTTCACCTCGACGTAGTCCGCCTGGGCGAGCTTGGTGCGGATGTAGGTTTCCAGCGTGCGGAACAGCGTCCAGCCCTTCGGGTGCCAGAAGACCGAGCCGACGGCCTCCTCCTGCACGTGGAACAGGTCCAGCTCCCGGCCCAGCCGGCGGTGGTCGCGCTTCTCGGCTTCCTCCAGCTGGTGCAGGTAGGCCTTCAGCTCCTTCTCGTCGCGCCAGGCGGTGCCGTAGATGCGCTGGAGCATGGGGTTCCGGCTGTCGCCGCGCCAGTAGGCGCCGGCCACCTTCATCAGCTTGAAGCCGGTCCCGACCTTGCCCGTGGTGAGGGCGTGCGGGCCGCGGCACAGGTCCAGCCAGTCGTCCTGGCGGTAGATGCTGATGTCCTGATCCGCCGGGATCGCCTCGATCAGCTCCGCCTTGTAATGCTCGCCGAGCTTCTTGAAGTAGGCGATCGCCTCGTCGCGGGTCCAGACCTCGCGCACGATGGGGACGTCCTTGGCGACGATCTCGCGCATCTTCGCCTCGATCTTCTCCAGATCGTCGGGCGTGAAGGGCTCCTCGCGCGCGAAGTCGTAATAGAAGCCGTTGGCGATGGCGGGACCGATGGTCACCTGCGTGCCGGGATACAGCTTCTGCACGGCGTCGGCGAGGACGTGGGCGGCGTCGTGGCGGATGACCTCAAGCGCATCGGGATGATTGCGCGTGACGATCTCGATCTTGGCGTTGGTGGTGACGGTGGTGGTGAGGTCCTTCACCTCGCCGTCGAGCTTGACGGCAAGCGCATCCTTGGCAAGGCGCGGCCCGATGGACTGGGCGATCTCAAGCCCCGTCACCGGCCGGTCGAACTCCCGCACGCTGCCATCGGGCAGCGTGATGGCGATGTTGGACGTCACCGAAGTCACCATTTGACTGTTTGCATCGCACCCGGCGCATGCCGGGAGGCGAAACTTCTAATGCGGGCGGGCGTTCTGTCAAGGGTGGCGGGAGCGTTTCCGCCCGGAATCCGGCGCCCGGACAGCGAATTTTCTTGCAAAATTAATTCACGCCGGTTTGCGGGCGGGCCGCGGCTCCCCGAACAGATAGCCCTGGCCGAAATCGATGCCGGTGCGCAGGAGCGCGTCGAGCTGCGCCTCCGTCTCGATCTTCTCGGCGATGAGGTCGATTCCCGTTCCGTCCAGGCGGCGGCGCAGCGCCTCGGCGCGCGGCGCCAGGACGGGGTCGAGCAGCAGGCCGCGATCCAGCTTCAGATAGCGGATCTCGTGCCGCAGCAGGGCGTCCACATCGACGTCCAGGTCGGTCACCTGGTCCATGGAGAAGCGGAAGCCGATGCGGGCGAGCTGCGACAGAATGCCCATCGTCACCGCCCCGCCGGCCCGCAGCTCCTGCTGGCTCAGTTCGAACACCAGCTTGGGCACCAGCGCCTGGTTCCGGGCCATCAGGTCCAGGAACTGCGTCATGAACTCCGCGTCGCTGAGGGTCGCGGCGGACATGTTGGAGAAGAAGCCGATGGCGTGCTGGCGCCGGTCCGTCTCGCGGATGAGCTGGACGCAGCGGACCAGAAGCAGGTTGTCGATGGTGGCGATCAGCCCCTCGCGCTCCGCGATCTCCAGATAGCGGTCGGGCAGGATCAGGGACCCGTCGGCGGCCCGCACGCGCGAGAACACCTCGTAGAAGCGGTGCTTGCGCTGCGGCAGGCTGACCATGGGCTGGAGATAGATGTCGATCCGGTCGGCGGCCAGCGCGTCGCGCACCGCTTCCAGAACCGCGGCGTCGTCCATCGGCGGCGCTTCGATGACAGCCGTGGGCCGGTCCTCCGGCGGGCGCGGCGCCTGGGGCGCCGGCATGGCGTCCCGCGGTGCGGCGCGGGCCGGACGGGACTCGCGCGGCGGGTGCGGCGGGTGGTCCGCCTCCCCCGCCGGACGGGGCGCGCCGAGCCGGGCGACCAGCGCCTGCAGGAGCTTCACCTCCTGAAGGACGGTCTCCTGGGTCACGGTGCCGGGAGCGGCGCTCCGGCCCTCCTCCATCCGGGCGGTCCGCCGGTCCAGCGCCGCGGCCAGGGCATCGAGGCTCCGCTGCACGCCGTCCAGCCGGTCGAGGACGGCCCGCCCGCGCTCCCGCCGGATCAGCCCTTCGTGAAAGACGACTCCGGCCAGGAGGATCAGCGCCCCAGCCAGCCAGCCGCTCGCCGGATCGGTGCCGGGCCGCAGGTCCGGCAGGCCGATGGCGGTCGCGACCGCCGCCGCCACGACGGCCAGCGCGTACAGCAGGGTCGGGAGGGACGCCATGCCCCCGCTCAGCGGTGGTCCGCCCCAACGGCGTCGCCCAGCGTGGCAAAGCCGTCGCGGCGCAGCAGGGCGGCCAGATCGCGCCGGATCGCCGGCACCAGCGCCGGCCCGGCATAGACCAGCGCGGAATAGAGCTGCACCAGCGACGCCCCGGCGCGGATCTTGGCGTAGGCGTCGGCGCCCGAGGCGATGCCGCCCGCTCCGACCAGCGGCAGCTTGCCGCCGGTCAGCCGGTACATTTCCCGCAGGACGGCGGTGGAGGGCGCGAACAGCGGCTTGCCGGACAGGCCACCGGCTTCCGATCGCAGCGGCTCCGGAATGTCCGCCGGGCGGGCGATGGTGGTGTTGGAGACGATCAGCCCGTCGATGCCCGACTCCAGCGCGACGGCGGCGATGTCGGCCTTGTCCTCGTCGGTCAGGTCCGGGGCGATCTTCAGCAGGACGGGGGGCGCCTTGGCCAGCTTGCAGGCCGTCCGCGCGTCCAGCACGCGGCCCAGCAGGGTGCGCAGCGGGTCGCGCCCCTGGAGCGCGCGCAGGCCCGGCGTGTTGGGCGACGACACGTTGACGACCAGATAGTCGGCCAGCGCCGCCACCCGCGTCACGCCGAGGACGTAATCGTCCGCCGCCTCCACCGTGTCCTTGTTCTTGCCCAGGTTGGCCCCGACGATGCCCGGCGCCTTGCGTCCTTCCGACAGCCGCCGCTCCAGCCGCCGGGCGAAGGCGTCCAGCCCCTCGTTGTTGAAGCCCATCCGGTTGATGACGGCCCCCTGCTCCGGCGCGCGGAACAGGCGCGGCCTGGGGTTGCCGGGCTGCGGGCGGGGGGTGACGCTGCCCGCCTCGACGAAGCCGAAGCCCAGCCGCAGCATGGCGTCCACCACCTCGGCGTTCTTGTCGAAGCCGGCGGCGAGGCCCACCGGGTTGGCGAAGTCCAGCCCCAGCACGCGGGTCCGCAGGATGGGGTCGTCCTTCTCCCGCACCGGCGGCATCAGCCCGCTCGACAGGGCCTTGATGGTCAGTCCGTGCGCCGTCTCCGGATCGAAGCTGCGCAGGACGGGGCCGACGATGGGAAACAGGTCGATCACGGCGCGGTGTCCTTGAAGTTCGCTGGGAAAACGTGGCGGCCGTCCGGCCCCAGCGGCAGCGGGTCGGCGCGCAGCACCGCCGCGGGCGGCAGCGGGCCGTAGAGATGGGGGAAAAGCTGGCCGCCGCGCGACGGCTCCCATTTCAGGGCGTCGCCCAGAGCGGCGCCGTCCACCGTCAGCAGCACGAGGCCGTCCTGCCCGGCGCGGTGCTTGGCGGCGCTCTCCTCGACCTGGGAGCCGGTGGAGAAATGGATGAAGCCGTCCGCCGCATCCTGCGACGAGCCGTGATAGGCGCCGGCGGCGAGCGCCCGCTCCCACTCCGCGGCCCGGCACATATGGAAGATGATCCGTTCAGTCATGGCGCGGCGACCTTACCGCAAAGCCCGCCGGCAAAGCCAGATGTGGCAAAAGCGGGACGGGCGGGGGGAGATGGGGGACCGGCAAAACGGGACGTTGCGCTGTTTGCTTCGCAATTTGCAAACGCGGCTTCGGAAATCCTGAAGCGTTTTGCAGAAAGAAAATTGGCGGCCCGGCCCCGCCCGACCGGCCAGCCCCGGGGAAACGCCGGAAAATCAAGGCTTCCGCCCCTTCGACGCGGGCCGTCCAGGATTGGCATCAGGATTGCTGAGAGGGGGGCAAGCAAGGAGATGCCCCATGAACGCGATTGCGATGAATGTTGTGAAGGAACGGCACCCGGTGGAACACGCGCTCGATTCGCGCATCCATGGGGTGATCGTGACCGGCGTGGACACCGCCCCCCTGGCCGCCGTCGAGGCCAGCAGCACGCCCGTTCCGCTGAAGCCGTCGGCGGCGATGCTGGCCGCGGGGTCGCGCGCCGGTGGCGTCTCGGTCGAGACGGCCTGGAAGATTTATCTGGCAATGATCAAGGAAGCCGCCTGACCGGTCCGCTCCGGCCTCTCCCACCCGCGGCGGCACCGGTCCCGGAACGGATCCCGGGCCGCCGGAGCGTCGGAGAGGGACGTCATCCGACGTCGTTGTAGAACTGGAACCCGCCGATTCCGGCGCAGGCACTGCGGCCCTGGGCCCATTCCGGGTTCTCGCCCGTCCGGTGCAGATGCGTCGCTCCGCCGGTCGGATCGTTGAGCAATCCGGCCACCGCACGGCGCGCGATCCGCTGGGCGGCGGCGAAGACCGGGTCCGTGGAGGTCACCGACAGCAGCCCCAGCCGCCCCGGCGCGTCCGGGTCCCAGCAATGGAACTGCCCCGGCAGACGGCAGACGGAGACCACACCGTCCCCCCACCACCATCCCCCATGGTCACGCGCGCGGCTGACGCGGTTCATCACGACCGCCGCCACCGCCTCCATGGCCCGCACGGACTCATCGCGCGCCTCCCCCCACAGGGTGCGGGCGAGCGTGTCGACCGCATCGCCGGGGACATCGCCGGAAGCGTCGCCGGCGGAACCGGACAACGACACCGCAGCCGGGCCGGGTTCCGGCTTCAGGACGCGCGCCCTCATCGGCGGCCCCCGTCGGCATAGGGCGGGACACAGGGCTGGCCGAACGGCGCGCAGCCGTTTTCCAGCTTGTTCTCGATGCGCAGCAGATGGTCGGTCAGCCGCTGCTCAACATCCTTCAGCGTCGCGACCGAGACGTAGGTCTTCGCGACCTCCAGCTTGTAGGCGGCGAGGCTCTCGCGCACCTGCGCCTGGGCGGACTCGGCGCGCGCCCGCACGGTCTCCAGCGCGGTTTCCGCGTCCTTGCGCAGCCGCGCGATCAGCCAGAACAGCCCGCCCATGACGGGCAGCTCGACCGCCGTGATCCACCAGGACAGGTCGATGGTTTCCTGCATGTGCTTTCTCCGGAATAAGGCAAAAGAAAAGGCCGCCCTCCGGTCGGGAAGGCGGCCCGGCTGAACACGGGTCCCACGAGTGGCGGTCACACATCCCATTCCCCCGCCCATTCCCCCGCCGCAACCGGCGAAGCCGCGGAGCGCCAGTCCGGTTTCCGCCCCGGCGCCGGCTGGCGGTCGAAGCGGAACGGCTCGCAGGACAGGGCGCCGGCCACCGCGTCCAGCCCGTCGTCGCGGCCCGTGTAACGCCCGTCCGGCGACCATTCCCGCATCTCGCGGATGAAGGGCGTCTCCCACACCGCGGCATGGGCCAGCAGCCGCCGGTCGGCGAGCAGGGCGTCGAACGCCTCGCGGATGCGCAGGGCCTTGGCGCGGCGGCTGGCCTCCTCGACCACGGCGGCACCGACCTTCTCCTTCAGAAGCGCCTTGCGCAGCAGGCCGGGCAGGAAGCGCCCGATGCCGTTGATCTCCACATGCACCGCCGGCAGATGGTGCCGCTCCAGGAAGCGGGCGACCTGGAGGCACTGCTGTTCCGCCTCGGTGTCCGGATCGCCGGGGTCCACCGTCAGGTAGAGCACCCGGTGCAGATAGAAGCGCCCGTCCGTCCCGCCGAACACCGCCGCGACGACGCTGGAGTCGCCGGGCTTCCCGCCCTCCGCCGCCGGACGGGCGAAGGCGGGGTCCCACCAGCAGGAGGCCGAGGCCATGCGCACGCCGTTCAGCGTCAGCATCGCCCGCCCCGCCGATTCCCGGTAGTCCGGCTCCCCGTCGTAACGGCCCAGCCGGTCGGGATCGAGGAAGCCCTCCGCCTCGTTCACCGGGCGCAACAGCATCTGGCTGGTGAATTTGTTGGGGCCGGTGGTCTTGCGGATGCGGTTGACGTGCGCCTCGCTGAAGCGCTGGGGCCAGGCGTAGCGGCGTTTGCCGTCCGGTCCCTCCGTGTAGACCGGCAGGACCAGCCGCGCGAAACCGTCCAGGAAGGGCCGCGTCTCCCCCGCCTCCGTCCGCGGCTCCTCCGCGTAGATGGAGTAGTAGCTGTGCGGCGTCCCGACATAGAGCTGCACCCCGCCCGGCACCAGCAGATAGTCGATCTCCGCCAGCTTCTCGCGCAGGTCGGCCCGCTTGCCGGGACTGCCGGAAGTGCGCGGCACCTCCACGTCGTCGCAGATCACCACGTCGGCGCGGCTGCCCGTGATGTTGCCGCCGATGCCCGCCGCCACCATCGAGGGGTCGCGCAACTCCTGCGGGCGGACCACGGTGAACTGGTCGGCGGCCCACTGGTCGCGCTCCTTCGCCGGAGGCTTCAGGCCGCGGGTGTCGGGGTGGCGCTCGATGATGCGCTTGACGTTGCGCACCATCTTCTTGGCCAGCTTCATGTCCGCCGCCAGGACCAGCAGGCGGCGGTTGGGGTCCTGGTAGAGCATCCAGGCCGCGAACAGCCCGACGATGGACGACTTGCCCGCCCCGCGGAAGGCCATCAGCAGCAGACGCGGTCCGATGCCGGCGGCCCCCAGATCGACGGACTGGCGCTCCAGCCATGCGGCGATCTGCAGATGGTGGCGCGGGGTGGACAGATCGGATTGCCGGTTCCAGTCCTGGACGAAGGCGAAGAACCCCTTCTTCCTCTCTTCCGCCGCCTCCATCACGCCACCCGTCCCAGAATGTGCCAGCCCGCACCATTGGACATCGCCGTCACGGCGCTGCCGGTGGACCCCAGGGTCACCGGCGCGTTGTCCGGCCCGCTGCCGCCCTGCACGGTGACGGTGACCGGGTTGCCCGACACGTCGGCCTTCTTGACGGTCACCGTGCGCCCGACCGCGTGCAGCGCGCCCGGCGGCGGCAGCCGCACCGTGACGGCGCCGCTGTAGGCGCTGACCAGATACAGCGCCTGGTTCAGATCCGGCTCGAACAGGCCCGGCTGGTCGTGGAAATGGGCGTTGCCGGGCCGGTTGTTGCCGGCCACCACCCACCAGCCCGCACCGTTCGACACGACGGTCACGAAGTCGTAGCGGTTGCCCAGCGCCACCGTCCGCCCGTCCGGCCCCGGCCCGCCGGTCTCGGTGACGGTCAGCCGGTGGGTGGAGGCGTCCGTCCGCTTCACGGTCACCGCATGGCCGTTGGCCGACCCCGCCGCCGGCAGCCGAAGCTCCACGTCGCCGGTGTAGGCGCTGACCAGATAGACGGAGCTGGCGAGGTCCAGAGCGATCACCCCGCCCGCCTGCGGCTCCACATACTCCGTGTCGTAGCGCAGCGCCTCGACGACCAGTTCGGAAATGCGGCTGCGCGCCAGCCGGTTCTTTTCCGGGTAGCCGGCGTTCACCGCCGTGTAGCGCCCGCCGGACTTGTCATAGATGGCCGGGCCGGCGGACATCGACAGCAGGTTGACGATGGCCGTCTCCACCGACCCGGCGTCGAGCTGCACGTTCGGCACGCCGCCCAGCGTCTCGGCGTAGAAGTTCAGGATCAGCGTCTTGTCGGTGTTGGCGCCGACGCGGAAGCAGGCCAGCGCCATGGTGGACAGGTTCGCCTCGCAGTCCTGGAAGCTGTTGTTGTACTTGCCCTGCTCCACGAAAAAGCCGCAGCCGGCGATGGGCGCCGACAGCGAATAGACGCGCACCATGGAGAAGCGGTTGGCGTTGGGCGTGTCGCCCTCCCCCGTCCGGGTCAGCCACACCCCGTGCAGCGACGGGCGCGCCACCAGCACGCGCGACACCATGTTCCAGTAGCAGGGCCAGTTGGGATCGGTGTAGCCGTCGAACAGCAGCCCCACCCGCGGGTCCCAGATGGTCAGGTCGCTCAGCGTGTTGTGCACGCAGGGGCCGTCACGCCCGAACAGCTTCACCCCGGCGTCGCCCTTCTCCAGCCGCAGCCCCGCCACCGTGGCGTAGCCGTCCGGCAGATGGATCAGGTCGAACCCCGCCGAGGCCCCGGCGACGACGGACCCCTGCCCCGCCCCGTACAGCGTCTGGCCGTAGCCCACGGTCAGCGTGTTGGTGATCCGGTAGGTGCCCGGCGGCACATAAACCGCCGTGGCGTTGGTCAGCGCGGCCTGGATCGCCAGCGTGTCGTCCACGATGCCGTCGCCCACCGCTCCGAAGTCCTTCACCGACAGCGCGTCGGCCAGCTTCTCCCGCACCGGGCGGCGGACCGCACCGGCGCCGGGGGCGAGGAAGGTGGACAGCGCTTCCTCGTCCACCGGCTTGCGGGCGATGGGGTTGCCCACCGTGTCGAAGGCCAGGAGCTGGCCGGCCCGCACCGCCCGTTCCGGCAGCCGGTTGGAGGCCGGCAGGTCGGTGTCGGTGTAGCGCAGCATCAGCTTCTGATCCCCGGCCACCTGCTGGAGCGCCGCGGTGAGCTGGTCGAACTCGCGGTTCAGGCTGGAGGCGGGAAGCGGCCCGCTCTCCAGGAAGTCGCTCATCCGCTCGATGGGCAGGCGGCGGCGCAGCAGGACGGGCGTCCCGGCCTCCGGCGGCGCGCCGAAGGCCACCGTGCCGCCCGCCGTCTCCCCGGCGCCGGTCACCGCATAGCCGGTGGTCTGCCGCGCCGCCCCCAGGAAGACCTGAAGGTCGCCGCCCTCGAAGACCGGGAACGGAAAGGTGAAGTCGGTCTGCACGCCGTCGGCAAGATACTGGACGCGCGGGTTGCCGCGCGGAACGTCGATTGCGCTGGGCATGGTTGCGCCCCTCCTGCTGCGTGGAACGAAAAGGCCCGGCGGGGCGAAAGCGTCCGTGAGGAAAGCGTCAGTAGAAGCGGCTCATGAACTCCAGCCGCTGGCGCTCGGCGAGCTGCGCCTGTTCCAGCAGGTTGCGCCGGCGCACGCCGTCCACCTCCTGCTGGATGGCCTCGCGCTTCAGCCGGTCGGCGCCCTCCGCCTCCGCGCGCTCCGCGGCGCCGTCCTTGACGACGCCGAGCAGGATCGCCTCGCCGGAGCCGTCCGCCGCGCTGACCCCGTTGGAGCCCAGCGCGGCGCGGGTGCGCGCCCCGGTCCGGCGCAGGGCGTCCACGCGCCGCCGCTCGTCCGCTTGCGCGGCGGCGGACGCCTGGGCGAGGCGGGTGCGCGCGTCCCCCTCCTTCTCCGCCAGGGTGGCGGCCTGCCCGGTGCGAAGCTGCTGCACCGCCAGATTCTGGCTCTGCGCCAGCCAGTCCATCTCGCGGACGCGCTGCTGCTCCGCCTCGATGCGGGCCTGCTGCGCCTCGATGCGGGCCTGCTCCTCCTTTCGGCGCTGAAGCTCCTGGTCCTGGCGGCGCAGCTCGTCCTCGCGCTGCCATTGCAGCCGCTGCTGTTCCGCCTGATAGGCGTATTTGCGCGCCTCCGCTTCCTGCTGCTGGCGCGCCGCGGTTTCCTGCTGACGCGCCGCCGCCTCCTGCTGCTGACGTGCCGCGGCCTCCTGCTGCTGGCGCGCCGCCGCCTCCTGCTGCTGGCGCGCCGCGGCCTCCTCCCGGCGCGTGCTGGCCGAGGCGCCGGAGACGCGGTCCACCGTGTCGGCGACGGAGTTCGCCAGCGGCAGGGCCGCCGTGGCAAGGGTCGTGATTCCGCCCATCAGTCGTTCACCCTCAATTCCATGGTTACGGACAAAAGCGTGAAGGGCAGCGGCGCGTCCTGCCGGATGCTCCACAGGGGCCGGTCGCTGTCGCGGCGCCAGCCCAGCGCGCGCAGCTTGCGGTCGCCGGACACCAGCGCCGGCACGCCGCCCGCGGGCTG
>NZ_JAUJFI010000145.1 GCF_030849505.1 Azospirillum isscasi
GAAGCGCGGCGCGGAGTGACGGCCATGGCCCTGACCCCGGAACGGATGCCGGCAAGCTCTTCGCGGACGGCAGCCGGCTCGACGACGGCGGGCGCGCCGGGCGCGGCCTCGACCGCCGCAACGGGAGACGATTGATGGAACTTATCCTCGCGCTCGGGATCGGGGTGCTGACGGGCTCCGGCGTCTGGCTGCTGCTGCGGCCCCGCACCTTCCAGGTCATCATCGGCCTGTCGCTGCTCTCCTACGCCGTCAACCTCTTCATCTTCTCGACCGGCGGCCTGCGCACGGGGGCGGCGCCCGTGCTGGAGCGCGGCATGGCCGGCAGCCTCGCCACCCACGCCGACCCGGTGCCGCAGGCCCTGGTCCTCACCGCCATCGTCATCAGCTTCGCGACGACGGCGCTGTTCCTCGTCCTGATCCTCGCCGCGCGCGGCCTGACGGGAACCGACCATGTGGACGGCAAGGAGAAGTCCCGTTGAGTTCCTGGATGGATCATCTGGTGATCGCGCCGATCGTCATCCCGCTGCTGGTCGGCGCGCTGATGATGCTGATCGACGAGCGGCAGCGCGCGCTGAAGGCCACGCTGGGCGTCGCGTCGGCGTCGCTGCTGCTGGCGCTGGCGGTGCTGCTGCTGTTCCTGACCGACCACACCGCCACCGGGGCGGACGCCACCGTGCGCCTGTACCGGCTGGGCGACTGGCCGTCGCTGTTCGGCATCGTCCTGGTGCTGGACCGGCTGTCCGCGCTGATGCTGGTGCTGACCGGCGTGCTGGGGCTGTCCGCCCTGGTCTTCTCGCTGCCGCGCTGGCAGAAGGCGGGGGCGCATTTCCATTCGCTGTTCCAGTTCCAGCTCATGGGGCTGAACGGCGCCTTCCTGACCGGCGACCTGTTCAACCTCTTCGTCTTCTTCGAGATCATGCTGGCCGCCTCCTACGGGCTGGCGCTGCACGGCTCCGGCCTCGCCCGCGTCCGCGCCGGGCTGCATTACATCGCGATCAACCTGTCGGCCTCGCTGCTCTTCCTGATCGGGGTGAGCATGATCTACGGCGTGTCCGGCACGCTGAACATGGCCGAGCTGGCCGGGCGGATCGCCGGGGTGGCCGCGGAGGACCGGGCGCTTCTGGAGGCCGGGGCGGCCATCCTGGGCGTCGCCTTCCTCATCAAGGCGGGGATGTGGCCGCTGGGCTTCTGGCTGCCGAACACCTACACCACGGTGGGGGCGCCGTCCGCCGCGATCATCTCGATCCTCAGCAAGGTCGGCATCTACGCCATCCTCCGGCTGTGGCTGCTGATCTTCGGCGACAGCGCCGGAACCTCGGCGGGCTTCGGCGGGCACTGGCTGCTGATCGGCGGGGTGCTGACCATCGGCTTCGGCTCGGTCGCGGTGCTGGCGACGCAGAATCTGGCGCGGCTGGCCGGGGCCAGCGTGCTGGTGTCCTCCGGCACGCTGCTGGCCGCCATCGGCGCCGGGCAGGTGGCGGTGACCAGCGGCGCCCTGTTCTACATGACCAGCTCCGTCCTCGCGATCGCCGGCCTCTTCCTGCTGATCGAGCTGGTGGAGCGCGGGCGCATGGTCGGCGCCGACGTGCTGGCTGTGACGCGCGAGGCGTTCGGCGAGGGCGAGGACGAGGAATCGGACGACGACGACGCCATCGGCGTGTCCATTCCGGCGATCATGGCGATCCTCGGCATGGCCTTCATGGCCTGCGCGCTTCTTCTGGCCGGGTTGCCGCCGCTGTCGGGCTTCCTCGCCAAGTTCGCCATCCTGGCGCCGCTGCTCGCCCAGGGCGGGGAGGGGCTTCCCGTCACCACCTGGGCGCTGCTGGCCGCGCTGATCCTGTCCGGTCTGGCGACGGTCGTCGCGATGAGCCGCACCGGCATCGACGTTTTCTGGGCGTCGCCGGCGGGCGAACTGCCGCGCGTGCGCGTGGTGGAACTCGCGCCGGTGATTCTGCTGCTGGGCCTCTGCGTGGCGCTGACCGTCCAGGCCGGCCCGGTGATGCGCTACATGGAGGACACCGCCCGGTCGCTGCACGGGCCGCAGAACTACGTCCAGGGGGTGCTGCTGCCCGCCGTCGTTTCGGGCAAGGGAGGCGCGCCATGAGAGGCGGGTTGATGAGAGGCTGGTCGATGAGAGACTGGTTGCCGTTCCCGCTGCTGACCGCGGCGCTGGTGGCGCTGTGGCTGCTGCTGACCGAGAGCGTGGCCCTGGGTTCCATCCTGATGGGCGGCGTGCTGGCGCTTCTCACGGTGCGGGGGTTCATCGCGCTCGACCCGCCCGCCGGGCGGCTGCGGCGGCCGCGCGCCGCCTGCGCGCTCGCCGCCCTGGTGCTGGGCGACATCGCGCGCTCGAACCTCGCGGTCGCCCGGATCATCCTCACCCCGGGGAAGACGGAGCGGGTGTCCGGTTTCCTGCGCATCCCGCTGGACATGCGGGCGCCCTACGGTCTGGCGACGCTGGCCTGCATCATCACGGCGACGCCCGGAACGATCTGGGTGGAGTACAATTCCGCGAACAACACGATCCTCCTCCACATCCTCGATCTGGTCGATGAAGGCACCTGGATCGACACCATCAAGGGACGGTACGAGAAACGCCTGATGGAGATCTTCGAATGACCGCGACGCTGCTGCTCTGGTCGATCTTCCTGGCGCAGATCCTGCTGGTCGCCGCCATGGCCTGCGCGGCGTTCCGCGTGCTGCGCGGGCCGCGGGCGCAGGACCGGGTGCTCGGGCTCGACACGCTCTACGTCAACGCCACGATGCTGCTGCTGACCTTCGGCATCCGCACCGGCAGCACGCTCTATTTCGAGGCCGCGCTGATCATCGCGCTGCTCGGCTTCGTCGCGACGGCGGCGCTGGCGAAATTCCTCATGCGCGGAGAGGTGATCGAATGACGCATCTGGCCGACCTGCCGGTCTGGGCGGCGATTCCGGTGGCGCTGTTCCTGGTGACCGGCGCCGCGCTGGCGCTGATCGGGTCCATCGGGTTCCTGCGGCTCCGCACCTTCTACGAGCGGGTCCACGCCCCGACCCTGGGCACCAGCATGGGCATCGGCTTCGTGCTGCTGGCCTCGATGCTGTGCTTCACCGTTCTGCAATCGCGGCTGGCGCTGCACGAGATCCTGATCGCGGTCTTCATGGTGGTGACCACGCCCATCACGCTGATGCTGCTGGCCCGCGCCGCCCTCTACCGCGACCGCAGCGAGGGAAGCGGGGACGTGCCGCCGGCCCCGCCGGCGTAACGTCCCCGTCCCTCTGGCCACGGCGCGCCGCGTCAGAAGGCCAGACGGGTGTCGAGCATCAGGATGTGCGCGCGGTCGTTCAGGTCGCCGCCGCCGGGGCCGCCCGCCTGCAGGGTGGAGCGCACATAGTCGTACTCCAGGCCGGTGGTGAAGCCCGGGGCGACGGTCCAGGTGACGCCGCCCTGCCAGATGTCGGCCTTGGACGGGGTGGTCATGGTCGCGCCGTCGTTGCCCAGCGCCCGCAGGTAGTTGGCGGCGAACAGCAGCGGCCCGGCGGTGTACTGGGCGCCGAAGATCCAGTTCTGCTGCGCCCGCGTCTGGGCGAGGCCATCGGCGTAGCCGCTGTCGCCGCTGTAGGCGTAGCTGGCGCCGACCTTCACCGGGCCGTAGCCGACGTTGGCCCCGACATGGACGGAGTTCAGATCCTCGAAGGACTGGTTGGCGACACCATCGGTCTGCCGCACCGCCTTGCCGTTCGCATAGAAGGCGCTGCCCTCGACGGTGAAATCGCCCACCTCCGTCAGGAAGGCGGCGCCGGCCTCCACCACGTCGCGGAAGGACAGCGCGTCGCCCAGCGCGTCGGTCTTGCGGCGGTTGACCGACGTGTTGAAGTCGCCGCTGCGCGGCATGTAGGACACCGCCACCGACAGGCCGCCGACGCTCGGCGTGATGTAGACCAGCTTGGTGCCGGTGTCGTAGGCGATCAGCGTGCGCAGGCTGGTCGCCGCCAGCGGCAGGGCCGCGAAGGTGGTGGAGCCGTTCAGGAACAGGATGCCGTTGCTGTCCGGGCTGCCGGCCACGCCCTCGACGTTCGGGCCGATGATCCCGTACTCGTCCGACAGGCCGTTGATGACGCCCGCCTGGACCGTGCCGAAGGCGCCGTTGGCGAAGAGGAAGGCGCGGTCGTTCTCGATGTCGCGGGTCGAGACGGTCGGGTCGCCGTTGCCCGCCACGATGCGCAGCCGCGCGCCGTAGGTCAGGCCGTTGTCGGCGGTGGCCGACGGCGTGACGACCAGACGGTAGCGGTTGGCGAACTCGCGCGAGCGCAGGCCGTCGTCCTGCTGCTGGCGGATGTAGGCGCCCTGGAAATAGGCGTCGCCGCCGATGGTCAGGTCGAAGCCCGGCTCGGCCAGGGCCGGAGCGGACGCCAGGGCCGCAAAGGCGGTGCCGGCGAGGACGGCGGTGCGGAGGGAGGAAGCGTTCATGGGCGTGGTCATTCCAGGGTCGTGATATCCCCTCTCCCCCCTGGGGAGAGGGTCAGGGTGAGGGGGGTGTCCGGGAACCAGCGGCGGCCGAAGGGGGTGAGGTTGGCGTCCTCCAGCCGGGCGAGGCAGAGGATTTCCACGCTGTCGGCCCAGCGCGGGTTGATGCGGCGGAACTGGGCGACCGCCGGGCTGTCGAGCTTGGCCTCGCTGATGGCGCGGGCCTCCTCGGTCAGGCCGTAGCCCTGCCATTGCCAGTCCACGGTGCCGGTCCCGGCGTCGTAATAATGGGCGAAGCATTCGCGCCCGATGTGGTCGCGCACCGCCCGGTCGAGGTCGTCAGGCGCCACGTCCGGGTGGGGGGTGTGGCGGAGGAACAGCATCGGCATGTAGCGGTAGGAACGGTAGCCGACCGCGCTGTAGCTCCAGTACCACAGCCGTCCGGAGCGGTCGGCGCGGGCGCGGGCGACCATTTCGGCGACCATCGCGCGCACCAGACCGTTCGAGCCCCAGAAGCGGCGCTCCAGGATGCAGTGGGCGGTGTGGAAGGCGCCCACCGGGGTTCCGTCGATCTCCATCGTCTGCCGGTAGACGGTGGCGAAGCCGACCAGATCCCCGGTTTCGGAATCCTCCTGCAGCACGCAGTGGTCGAGGTCTTCCAACTCCTCGTTGAAGTAGTCCTCGCCGTAGCCTTCGAACCAGACGCTGAGCAGGGCGAACATCGCCGCGCGCCGCCCGGGCGTCAGGGCCGCCGGTTCGGCGAAGCTGGTCCGCAGCGGGGGAAGGGGCGGGCGGGCGGTCATCCGGCTGGCCCGGTCAGGTAGGAGGCGGCCCCCGCCTCGCGCACGTCGGCGCAGATGTCCTCGTAGTTGCAGGTGATCTCCTCCCCGGCGGCGATGTCGCGGCGGGCGACGAAGCGCCGCCAGTCGCCGGGGTCGGCCCGCCCGATGGACGGGCCGTCCGCGTGGTTGAGGAACCGGGCGTCGTCCCCCGGCAGAAGGACGCCGACCCCCTCGATCACGCAGCCGTGGAAGTCGGCCAGCCGGGCGACCTGGGGGAAGTCGGCCAGCACGGCGTCGTCGGGCGCCAGAAGGCGGTCGATGCGGGCGTCGAAGGCCCACACCGGCGTGCCGGCGGCGACCGCCTCCTCGGCGTAGAGGCCCAGCCCGTGGATCGGGCTGGCGGCGAGGCGGGTGGCGATGAGGAGCGGCATGGCGTCCTTCTCCGGCGATGGGACTCAGGCGGCGGCGGTGGCGGGCGACCCGGCGCCGGACAGCGACTCGTCGAACTCGAAGCTGGCGGCGTCGTCCACGAACTGCTCCGCGATGGTCGTGCCGGGGTTGGTCAGGCAGACCCCGATGTAGTCGGCGAAGCGCGGCGGCGGGGCGAAGCCTTCGGCCAGCAGGCGGCTGTTGTCGAAGGCGATGTCCTGCGCGGTGAAGCGGTGGTACTTGCGCCCGCCCGCCATCATCGTCCGGTGCAGGATGTCGCGCTGCGGGAAGGCGAGGCGGAAGGCCCGGTCGAAGGGCTTCCACCCCTCCGCGCCCTTCGGGTCGAAGAAGCTGTAGGGACGGGTGCCCTCATGGCCGTGCGCGGCGAAGGCGGCCTGGAAGTCGCTCCACAGGGTCCGGCTGCCGAGGCCGGCGGAGATGTGGTAGAGGTTGTGCTTCAGGTCGGGCTTGCGCAGCAGGTCGTGCAGCCGGGCCGAGGCCCAGTCCACCGGCACGATGTCGATGAAGCCGTCCGGCGAGCAGGGCAGGACGCCCGTGCGGTCGACCAGCCGGAAGAACCAGAAGATGCTGGCGCTGGGGCGCACGCCCATCGTGGTGTGGCCGACGACGATGGACGGGCGGCAGACGACGATCGGCAGGTCGGGGAAGCCGGCGGCAAGCGCCCGCTCCGCCGCCGCCTTGCTGCGGGTGTATTCGACGATGTGCGGCGTGTCGTGGCCGGGGGCCGGGGCCTCCTGCACCATCTCCAGCCACGGCGTCTCGCCGCAGCAGAAGGCGGTGCCGATGTGCAGGAAGCGCTGGAGATGCTTCATGCGGCGGGCGCGGGCGGCCAGCGCCAGCGTGCCGTCCACGTTGATCTGCCAGACCGAATGGCGGCTGTCGAAGGAGGTGTCGGCGGCGACGTGGACGATGTGGGTCACCGCGTCCAGCCGCGGATCGGTGCTGGTCGCCAGCGATTGCAGGTCGCCCGGAATGATCTGGCAGAGATCGGCGTAGGCCTGGGCCGTGGCGCGGTCCACGCAGCGGGAAAGATTGGTGGCGAGACGGGCGCGGCAGGCGGCCTCGTCGGCGCCGCGGATCAGCAGCAGGCAGTCCGCCGCGGTCCCGTTCTTGACGGCGTCGAGGTAGAAGGAACCGCCGAGAAAGCCGGTGCCGCCGGTGAGAAGGATCATGGTGTGCCTCTGTCTCGCGTCTGGGGGAGGGGAGGGAGGAATGGGTCTGCCGGCCCCGATCCGCCGGCCTGGGGTCAGGCGGGGAGCAGGTCGGGGGCCGGAAGGGTCGGGGTGTCGAGCCGGCGGATACCGCCCTGCTCCACCTGGATCTGCACGTCGGCGGCGTCGAAATAGGCGTCGTCGTGCGTCACGGCGATCACGGTGATGCCGCGCGCCTTCATCCAGGGAATGATCTCGCGGTAGAATTTCCGCCGGAAATAGGGGGACTGGTCGGCGGCCCATTCGTCCAGCACCAGCACCGGCTTGCGCTCCAGCAGGGCGGCGATCAGGGCGAGGCGCTTCTTCTGCCCCTGCGACAGGTCCACCGTCGTGAAGGCGCGGCCGTCGACCGCCACCTTGTCGGACATCTCCAGCAGGTCCAGCAGCTCGTCGGCGAAACCGTCCTCCAGCGACACCGCGCCGTAGAGCTGCCGGGTCACATGGTTGTCGGAGAAGACGACGGAGAACAGGTCGCGGTAGGCCGCCAGCGTGTCCGCCGTCACCGCCGCGCCGTCCACCGTCAGGCTGCCGCGCTGCGCCGGGTAGAGGCCGAGCAGCATGTGGACCAGCGTGCTCTTGCCGGCGCCGTTGTGGCCGGTGACGAAGACGGTGCTGCCGCGCTCCACCGTCAGGTCGATGGGGCCGACGGTGAAGGAGCCGATGCCGTCGCGCCCGGGGTGGCGGTAGGCGGCGCCGTCCAGCGCGATGGTGGAGAAGCCGGTGAAGCCGGTGGCCGGTGCGTCCTTGGCCCGGCGCTGGGCGGGGCGGGGCGGGGCCTTCAACTCGGCCTCCACCGCCAGATAGGAGCGGGCGGCGGTCTCGGCGCTGATGTAGGAGGGGTAGGAGGCGACGATGGTGATGACCGGGTAGGCGATGAAGGCGGCGGCGTGACCGGCCAGCACGACGGTCGCGATGTCGGTGCTGGTCACCGCCGGCAGAAGGAAGATGATCCCGGCCAGCGCCGCGTAATAGGTCAGCTCGCTGAGCGTGAAATAGTGGCTGTATTCGGCGCCGAAGCGGTGGCGCTCCTTCCGCAGCGCCTCGGCGCAGGCGGTGGCGTCGGACAGCGCGTTGGCGGCGCGGCGGCGGTTCAGCTTGCACTCGCGCAGCGTCTGGAGAATGTGGTCCGACCGTTCCGACAGCGCGCCCTCGGCCTCGTGGATCGTCTCCGACAGCCGTTCCAGCCGCAGGACGGAGCGGGCGATCAGGATGCCGCCGACCGTCAGGAAGCCCAGCACGATCAGCACCGCGGCGTTCGACAGGGTGGCGAGATAGAGCAGGCACAGCACGATCGCCGCGACCGACTGGAAGCTGATGACCAGCGTCGGCACCGCCTGGGCCAGCAGTTGCAGCTCCGGCCCGGCCACCTGGGCGAGGCGGGCGGAGCCGATCGCCATGGCGTCCGGCAGGTCGGCGGCCACCGCCCGGCGCAGCAGATCGACGCGCAGGATGGCCAGCGCCGCCTGCATCCGCTTGGACGCGGCGTTCATCATCCAGCCCTGCGAGATCCGCCACAGGAAGGCGGACAGCAGGAAGATGAACAGCAGCCGCTGCAATCCCTCGGGATCGTCCATGATGACCAGCGCGCTGTTCAGCGAGGTCAGCAGGGCGAGGTTGAGGGCCGCCGCCAGCACCGCCAGCAGCATCAGCGGCTGCATGTTGCGCAGGGCGTCGCGTCTCAGGATGCGCCAGAGATCCATCGCCGGCTCACTTGGACTGGATGAGGTCGAGCAGGCGGGACGGCGACATGTTCGACAGGATGGGGGCCGAGGCGGCCTTGCCGTCCTTTGCCGGCCCCGCGGCGGCGCCCGCCGGCTGGGGCTTGACGCCGGGGACCGGGGCTCCCGGGTGGCCGGAGGCGGGCGGAGCGCCCGGTGCGGGCTCGGCGCCGGCGGTGTTCAGGCTGGGCATCTGGGCCACCGGCACCTGTCCGGGCGTGCCGTCGCCGCTCAGCGAGGGAAGCTGCGAGGCGGGGGGCACCGGCAGGCTGCTCGGCATCGTGGCCGTCGCGGCGTTCGGGGCACCCGGATGAGACACGCCGGGGGCGATGGCGGCGGCGCCCGGCATCGGAATGGTGGCGCCCTGGCCCGACGCGGCGTCGAGGATCAGCGGAAGCCCGCCGCTGGCGGCGTTGCCGATCACGACGATCTTGGCGTTGGGCGAATGGGCCAGCTCCAGCGTCGCCTCGATGCCGCGCCAGCGCAGGTAGTTCTCGGTCAGGTTGGCCTGCACCGTCTCCTGGAAGGCGCGGATGCCCTGGCCTTCGAGCTGCTTGCGCTGGCTCTCGAACAGCTCGCGCTGCAGGCGGAACTGGTATTCCTGGGCGGCCTGGTCCTGCTGGATCTTGCGCTCGATCGACACCATGATCGCCTCGGGCAGCGAGACGTTGCGGATCAGGATGTCCTGGATCAGCAGATAGCCGGTCTTGGTGCGCCCGTCCGGCTTCGGCGTGTCCTCCGCCCCGATGATCTGGGCGTACATCACGCGGTCGGCGACCTGCTCGAAGGTCTCGGTCTGAACGCGCAGGCGGCGGTGGGCGTAAAGCTCGTCCGCCTTGAAGCGCGACACGATCTCGCGCGAGACCGACCCGACCTCCGGCACCAGAAGCACTTCCAGGTAGTTCGGCCCGACGTTCTTGTGCAGGGCGGCCAGCATCTCCGCGTAGGGGCGGTAACGCACCGTGATCTCGATGCTGACGTTCAGGCCGTCGTTGGCGATGGCGGAATAGGAGCGGGTGTCCTCCTGGAGACGCAGGTCGTAGACCTCGATCTTGTCCCAGGGGAAGATGACGTGCACGCCCTCGGCCAGGGCCGGCCCCATCTGGGTGCCCTGGTGGAAGCGCTTCCACAGCACGCCGCCGTGGCCGGCGGGGATGAAGACGACGATGGACGGGGCGAAGTAGAGGAAGATCAGAACCCCGACCAGCAGCGTGCACAGCAGCGACCGGCGGTGCTCCTCGTACCAGTTGCCCAGCAGTGCGCGCAGGCGCGACTTCGGCTGCGGCGTCGCATCGGCGTCGTCGTAGGTGAAGGCCTGGTCAGCCATGTCACGCGGTCTCCTGGAGCAAAGCCGTGGCGGGGCGCGTCGCGGCCGTCCGCTCTCCGGTCATTTGGCTGTTGGTCATCTGGCCGTTGGTCATGTGAATGGTCACGTCGCACACCGACGAGGCGTTGCCGTCGTGCGACACGAAGATCACCGTGCGGCCCAGCGACCGCAGCTTGCCGATGATCTCGTGGGTGAAGCGGGTGCGGAACTCGGCGTCCTGGTCGGACGTCCATTCGTCGAGGATGATGATCGGACGCCCCTCCGCGACCGCGACGGCCAGGGCGACGCGGCGGCGCTGGCCCTTGGACAGGTCGCGGTTCAGCAGGCCGTCGCCGGTTTCCGGCACCAGATGGTCGATCTTCAGATAGGCCAGCATCTCGCGGAACAGCTCGGCGTCGAAGGTCGGCCCCTGCGGCAGGCGGGTGAACAGGTGATGGTCCTGGAACACCGCGCAGAACAGGTCGCGGTAGGATTCCAGCCGGTCGCCCTCCACCGCCTGCCCGTCGAGCAGCACCTGCCCCTCGTCCGGGCGGAACAGCAGCGGGATGACGCGCAGCAGGGTGGACTTGCCGGACCCATTGGCGCCGACGATGCCGACGACGCTGCCCGCCGGGATGGTCAGATCGATGGGGCCGATCACGAAGGGCTCGGGGCGCAGCCCGGCGCGGTAGGCGAAGCGCACCCCGCGCAGCTCGACGGCGGTGAAGCGGCGCGGCGCGCGGGCCAGCTTCGACGGTTCGTACTCCGCCGCCGGCATGGTGGCGAGCAGGCCGGTGAGCTGGTTCGCCGCGTCCTCCGCCGCGATGTAGTCGGGCACGGCGTTGAGGAACTTCGACAAAGGCCGGGCGAGGAACAGGATGACCGAGGTCACCAGCGGAAGCTCCGCCGCCGACAGCGCGCCCATGCGCGGGAAGATGAAGACGAAGACCGCGGAGAAGCCGATGACGATGGTGGCGATCCAGGAGAACAGCTCGCCCAGGTTGCTGCCGTGGCGCCGCTTCAGGTCCTCCCAGCGGGCGACGTCGGCCTCCACCGCCTGGGTCAGCTCGTCGCGCCGCGCCTTGCCCAGCTTGATCTCGGCGTTGCCGCCGACGATCTCGGAGAAGCCCTGGAGCATCCGCACCTCGGACTCCTTGGCCTGCCCCAGCAGGGCGCGGGTGCGCTGGGCCTCGCGCACGTACCAACCGCCGACCAGCACCGCCGCCACCAGAAGCAGCGTGGCGCCCACCGTGGACAGCGTCCACAGGTAGAGGTAGGCCACCGCCGCCACCAGCATCATGTTGGCGGCGATCGACAGGTTGGGCATCAGCGCCGCGATGCGCTCCAGGTGATGGTTGCCCAGGTCGAAGGAGCGCCGGGCCTGCATGTCCAGGATGTCGGCGTGGTTGCCCAGCGTGACGTGCTGGAGGAAACGCCGCCGCACCCCGGCCAGCGCGCTGAAGGCGGTGGTCAGCACCAGCCCGACGAAGCGCTTGCTGAAGGCGTAGGAGACCAGCAGCGACAGGCAGAAGATCAGGAAGGGGGTGTCCATCACCTCGCCGCGCATCCAGCCGCTCAGCTCCGCGCTGAGGCTCATCAGGCTGATGAGGTTGGCGGCGGCGGCGACGCAGCCGGTCACCACCAGACGGGTCAGGATCTCACGGTCGGCCAGCCCGATCAGGGGCAGCAGCGCCGAGACGGGCCGGCTGGGGGCGACGCGCTTGGTTGAGGTGCTCTTGCTCATCGCGCCGCCTCACTCCGCCAGCCAGGAGTCGAGGATGCGGGTGATGGTGCCGTTGTCGCGCAGCTTGACGAAGGCGGCCTGCAACCGCTCCGCCTTCTCCTTGCGCGCCTTGGGCATGGCGATGTAGCGGGGGATCAGGCCGAGCGGCTTGGGCAGCACGCGCACGTCCTTCAGCCGCCCGTCCTGCTTGGCCATGTGGTTCAGCACATGCAGGTCGCCGACGATCACGTCCACCCGGCCCAGGATCAGGCGGCGGAAATTGACCACGTTGCTGCTGGACGGGACCTTCTCCAGATAGGTCGCGGCGTCGAAGTCGGGCGCGTAGGCGAAGCCGTCCACCACGCCGATGCGGTGGGGGGTCAGGTCCTCCAGCCGTTCGAAGGTGATGGGGGAGTCCTTGCGCACCATGAAGACGGTGGTGCCGGTGCGGAACGGCCCGATCATGTTGTACTGCGCGAAACGGGCGGGCGAGGCGATGAACTGGAACCCCACGTCGGCGGTGTTCTCGTCCATCGACCGGACGACCTCGGTCCAGGACAGGGGCCGGTGGACCGGGGTGATGTTCAGCTCCTTCAGCAGGGCGACGACGATCTCCGTGTCGATCCCCGTGCGGTTGCCGTTGAAGGAGTAGTTGTAGGGCGGGAAATGGTCTTCCGACGCGATGGTCCAGTATTCGGCGCGCGCCGGAACGGCGGCGGCCAGAAGAACCAGCAGGGCCGGCAGCAGAAGCCGCAAGGCGGGGCGGAGGAGGACGGATGCCATCGCGGCCGTCATGCCTTGGCCCGCTTCTTGCGGCGGGTGGTCAGCAGGATCATGACGAGGAGGGCGCCGGGCGGCGTCAGAACCACCGCCAGGAAGGCGTAAAGCAGGAAGCCGCCGCGGCGGCCGATCCCCAGAAACCCGACCAGCAGGCAGAGACCGATGTAGATCAGCTCGAACACGGCGATGCTTCCTTCCTTGCCCGGCGCTCCGGCGTCGCGCCCTTAACCGGCCTTCTGGGCCGGCTGCTCTTCCATCTGCGGCGCCTCGGCGGGGGCGTCGGCGGCTTCGTTCTTGGCGGCCTCGAACTCCTTGCGGAAATGCTCGCGCATCGCGTCCACGTCGAAGTCCAGCAGCGTGCCGCCGGTTTCGAAATGCTGGGCGAACACGCGGCCCAGCGCCTGGGTCGCGGCCAGCGACAGGGCCGGCATCACCGCCACGCCGAGCGCGGTGCCGATGAACGGAACGGCCTTCACGGCGGAGCCGAGCACGCTGGAGCTGAGCGCGCCGGGCATGACGCCGCCCAGCAGAGCGCCGACGATGGCGCGGGTGCGCTCCTGTGCGAACTCGACCTCGTACAGCTTGGCGAGCTTGTGGATCAGGCTGAGCTGCGCCGCGCTGACGGCGGCGACATCCGCGCCGGGCACGGGGATGAGGCCGAAGGCGCCCGAGGCGTAGCTGTGATACTTGATCAGTTCCTGGGCGCGCTTCTTACGGTCTACCATGATCCGGAGCCTTTCGAGGGTCTGGGAAGGTTGGTTTCAGGTGGAGAAATAACGCTTGAACACACGCTTTCGGATGCTCCGCGGTGCGGTGTTGTGCACGCCGAAAGAATACGGCCTCTAACAGTCAACCGCGCTCGGGCGATTGACAAACGAATGCCCCTATTCAAGTTGGCGAATTAGAAAATCGTTCTTGGGGCGCTCGTCAGAGAGAAAAATGCCAATCCGACGATTTTGTAGGCCCTAAGGACTTGATACCTTTCCAGTAATTAACAACGCATTAAATAGTTTAGAGGCGGGGCGCCGTTTTTGTTGTTGTGTGCGGCATTCTGTTGCGAATTGTAACAAAGATAATCATGAGCTTTTCTTTGTATATCGACATTTTCTACCTCTGAGGGAAATGGGCCGGCGGATCGATGGCGTGCGTTGGGAGTTCGTTGCGCGATCCGGCGCCGATCGATGCGCCGAAGACAAGAATGGTGTCACGCACGCTCTCTCCGCCGATGGTTTGCGTCGGCAGGGCGACGCGCAGCAGCAGGCCGTCCCGCGGCGGCGCCGGGTTGCGGTTCTTCAGCAGGCGCAGCAGCGCCCATGGCCCGCGCTCCACCAGGGTGAGCGTGTCGCCCGCGGCGGCGGCGGCCTCGCTGGCCGCGGCGCCCTTCGGACGGAAGGGCGAGCCGGCGGCCCAGCGGACGCTCAGCAGGACCGGCTGCCCGGGTGTCCACAGGAGTGTCCCGCCGTTGGCCGCGGCGCCGACCGAACTGGCGCCGGACCGGATCGACCAGTCGATGATGTGCTCCGCCCCGACCTCCTGCGCGCGGTTGGCTCCGTAGGTGAAGCGGACGTTGACGGGGGCCGGACGGGCGACGGCTTCCATCACGGGCCGGGCCGCTTCCATCCGCTCCATGAAGGCGGCGATCTCGGGGGTTGCCGTCCGCATGACCGCGGCCCGGTGCTCGTCGAGCTGCCGGTAGAAGCGGCGGACGTCCTGCGGGTCGGCGTCGGGCGCGCCGCGCGTCCGCTCGGGGGTTACGAAGGGAAAGCGTCCGGCCAGACTCTGCGAGAAGGCCGCGGCGAGCTTCGCCAGGGCGGCTTCGCCGTCCGGGACCGGCGTCTCCACCGGCATCCTCGGCAGCACCGGCAGGCGGGCCATGACGGCTGGTTCCTCCACCACCGCGGGCGGCGGAGCCATGGGCTCGGGCGGCGGCGCCGGGCGCGGCGGGGGTGGGGG
>NZ_JAUJFI010000146.1 GCF_030849505.1 Azospirillum isscasi
GGTTGGCGGTCCGGGGCGGGTAGGGGATGGCGGGGCCGTCGGCGGCGAGGACCGTGGTGGCCGCGTGGTCCAGCGTCACGTCGCGCAGGGTCGGCGGCGCCTCCCCCGGAGCCAGACGACGGAACAGGCCGAAGCCGGGATCGACCGACAGAGCCCGCGGCGCGGCGGCGGTCGGGATCGTCACGGTGGCCTCGCGCCCGTCGAGGCGGATCGTGTGCCGCTCCGTCCCCGCCGCGGTCCGTACCTCAACCGGCACGGTCAGGCCATAGGCCGGCTCGCTCTGGCGCAGGGTCAGCGCCACCCCGCCGCCCTCGGCCTTCGCCCCCGCCAGTTCCAGCGTGGGCGCCCCGGCGCGGGTCAGCCATTGGGTGAAGAAGGGGCCGAGGTCCCGCCCCGACGCCGCCTCGAAGGAGCGGCGCAGGTCGCTCCACCCGGCATCCGTGAAGCGTTTCTCCTCCCAGAAGCGGCGGATTCCGGCGTCGAAGGCGTCCGCCCCGATCTCGGCGCGCAGCATGTGGAACAGCATCGCCGCCTTGCCGTAGCCGACGATCTGGGCGGCGTCGTGGACCTTGGCGCGGAAATCGGTCAGGGCGGAATCGCGCTCCGCCGGAAGGGCGGCGTAGTCGCGCAGCCAGTCCAGCCGCATCGCCCGCGCCGCGTCCTCCCCCCGTGCCTCCGCCGCGGCGTAGTCGGCCATGAAGGTGGTCAGCCCCTCCGACCAGTTGCCGGGCCAGTCGCCGCCCTCACCGACGCGCACCCCGTTGCCCCACCAGTTGTGCAGGATCTCATGGGGAAGCGACTGGGCGCGGATGAAGGGCAGCGGCATCACCTGCCGCCCGATGTAGGTCAGGCCGGGAAAGCCCAGCCCGACCGGCAGCGGCGCCGACAGGATGGCGAAGCCGGCGAAGGGATAGGCGCCGATCCGCGCCGCCTGCGCGTCGATGCTGCGGGCGCCGAGGTCCAGGTATTCGTCGGCCAGCCCCGCCTGCTCCGGATGGAAGTAGGTCCGCAGGCGCAGGCCGCCGTGCATCCGTTCCGTCACCTGCCACGCCCCGGCGAAGAGGGACGGCTCCTCGACGCTGCGCTCCTCGGCGAAGGTGGCGGCGTAGCCCGCGCCGTCGCGCGTCTCCTCCACCAGACGGCCCGTCGCCACCGCGACGAAGGGCGCGGGCACGCGGACCGACAGGCGCCAGGACGGCGGCGGGCCGCCTTGCGGGGTTGGCAGCCAGCCGGTCCCCGCGGGCAGATAGGCGCCCTCCGCCCCGCCACCCCCGCCGCGTGCGTCGGGCGTCAGGGGCGGCAGCGTCCCGGCGTAGCGCAGGAGAAGCTCCCCACCGCCCTCCGGCACGGTCACCGGCAGGGCGTTGCCGCGCACCGCGACCGGCTTGCCGTTCAGCAAGGCTTCCCCCACCACCAGCCCCGGCGCCAGCCGCAGCCGGTGCGTCCCGGCGGGCAGGCTCAGCCGGTCCACGGCCTCCAGCCGCCGCGCGGCGGGTTCCAGCGTGACGGTCAGGTCATGGTGCAGGCCGGCGGCCCAGCCGGGTGCGGCGGCAAGGACGGCCAGAAGGGCGAGAAGGAGGGTCCGCATGCCCCTCCATATAAGGCTTGGGCTGTGCCGCGCCAGCGGTGATGGATGGCGGTGAAGCAGGATGGCGGCCCGGCGCCGGAGAGCCGGTGCGCTCCGCCCCGTGCCTTTTGCGGGGCGGGGGGCCGGGCGGCTTTACCGCGGGGCGGCGCTGGTGCAGTATCCGCCGCGCAAGGCGCCGCCGCTTGCCCTTCCGGCACGGACGCCCCCGGACACAACGAACGTTTCCTCATGGTCGCGGTCCTTTCGAACCACGGGTCGGGCGGGCTGGCCCCGCAGCGCCCGGAACTGACGCTCGGCAGCAAGTTCCGCATGATCAACTGGGGGCTGGTGCTCCTGGTCTGCATCATCACGTCGGTCGGGGTGGCTCTGCTCTTCTCCGCCGCCGGCGGCAACTGGAAGCCCTGGGCGCAGCCGCAGCTCGTGCGCGCGGTCCCCGGCCTGTGCCTGATGCTGACGATCGCGCTGATCGACGTGCGGCATCTGATGAAGTCGGCCTACGTCATCTTCGTGATCGTGCTCTGCCTGCTGGTGGCGGTGGAGCTGATGGGCCGCATCGGCATGGGCGCCCAGCGCTGGATCGACCTGGGTTTCTTCCAGCTCCAGCCGTCCGAACTGATGAAGCCGGCGCTGACCCTGGCGCTGGCCCGCTATTTCCACGGCATCTCGCTGGACCAGATCGGGCGCCCGCTGCTGCTGATCCCGCCGCTTCTGCTGGTCTTCATCCCGGTGGCGCTGGTGCTGATGCAGCCGAACCTGGGCACCTCGCTGCTGCTGATCATGGGCAGCGGCGCCGTCTTCTTCGCCGCGGGGGTGCGGATCTGGAAGTTCCTGGTGGTCATCGGCGGCGGGCTGGCGGCCATCCCCGTGGCCTGGGAGTTCCTGCACGATTACCAGAAGCAGCGCGTCTACACCTTCCTCGACCCGGAGACCGACCCGCTCGGCGCCGGCTACAACATCCTGCAATCGAAGATCGCGCTGGGGTCGGGCGGGCTGTTCGGCAAGGGCTTCATGTCGGGGTCGCAGAGCCAGCTCATGTTCCTTCCGGAAAAGCACACCGACTTCATCTTCGTGGTGCTGGCGGAGGAGTTCGGGATGGTCGGCGCGCTGATCCTTCTGGCGCTGTACCTGATGCTGTTCATCTACGGCGTGGTGATCGCGCTGAGCTGCCGCAGCCAGTTCGCCCGGCTGGTGGCGGTCGGCATGACCGCGCAGTTCTTCCTCTACGTGATGGTCAACGTGTCGATGGTGACCGGCCTGATCCCGGTGGTGGGCATTCCGCTGCCGCTGGTGTCCTATGGCGGGTCGGCGATGATGACGCTGATGATCGGCGTCGGGCTGCTGCTCAGCATGTCGGTCCACCGCGAGATCCGCATTCCGAAGAGCGGCGTCACCGAATTGTGACGCCGCCATGAGCCGCCCGCGCCTCCTTCGCCTGCTGCCGGCCATCCTCGTCTACCTTGTGCTGAAGGTGCTGCTGTACCGGGCCGCGGGGCTGTTCGAGGTGGCCCCCAACGCGAGCGCCTGGTATCCGCCCATCGGTTTGATGCTGGCCTTCGTCCTGCACAGCGGCCGGGCCGCCGTTCCCTTCCTCTTCATCCCGTCCGACCTGATCGTCTACGGGACGGTGAACGGCTTCAGCCTGCTCATCATCCCGCAGGCGCTCGTGGTGGCGGCGACCGGCCTTCTGCTGCGGCGGTGGCTGGGCGCAAGCCTTTTCGGAACCAACAAGGGTATCGGCGCCTTCATGGCGGCGGCGGTCGCCGCCGTCTCCCTGCTGCTCGTCCTCTCGACCGCGGCGGTGCAGGCCATCACCGCGCAGCGCATCGCCATCGCGGGCAACGTGAATTTCGCCTATTGGCTGGGCGACCTGTCGGGTCTGCTGCTCTGCACGCCGGTGTTCCTCGCCCTTTTCCATGCCATCCGGCCATCGCCCGGCGAAGCGGACCGGTGGCTGCCGCTCCACGCCGGAACGGTTCTGCGGGCGGGCGCGCTCAGCGCCGCCGCGCTGCTGGTCTGGTCGGTGACGCATGACCGGATGTCCACCCCCGCCAGCGCCTTCTTCCTCCTCATCCTGCCCATCGCGACGGTGGGGTTCCTGTGGGGATTCGCCGCGTCCACGCTGACCGCTTTCCTGACGAACGGCGGGCTCGTGCTGATGATGCACGGCGCCCTGGCCCCCCGCGACGCCGTGGACCTTCAGGTCTTCATGCTGGCCGCCGGAGCGACGGGGCTGCTCCTCGGGGCCTTGGGCAGCACGCGCATGGAGCTGCTCGGGCGGAACGCGCAACTGGTCCGCGCCATCGAGGAGGCGCCGCTGGGCATCGCCCTGCTGGAGCGGCGGCGGTCCGCCGGCGTGGGGATCGCGTTCGCCAACGCCACCTTCCGGCGCTTCGATCCCGACCTCGCCCCCGTTCTGCAACGGCTGGAGCGGGGGCTGGGCTTCGAGGAGGATACGGAACAGGCCGGGCGGACGCTGAGCTGGACGGTCAAGCCGGCTTCGGTCTCTCCGGCGGACGGGGCGATGATCGCCATCGTCCGGGACGTGACGGAGCAGCGCCGGAAGGAGCGGGCGGAACAGCACCAGCGCCGCATGATCGCCATCGGGGAGGTCGCCGGCGGCATGGCCCATGAACTGAACAACCTCCTTCATCCGGTCCTCAACCTCAGCCGGCAGGCGCGCAAGGACGCGGCCACCCGCCCCGAACGGCTGGAACGCGCGCTGGCCATCATCGAGGACAGCGCCCGCAGCGCGGCGACGCTGGTCCGCCAGGTGCTGTCCTTCGCCCGCGGCAACGACCGGGAGGAGGAGGGGGCGGATCTGGTGTCCGCGGTTCGCGACGTGACCGCCCTTCTGGACTCCACCCTGCCGCCCAGCTTCGCCATCGCCCTGACCAGCGAGGCGCCCAGCGTTCCGGTCCGCCTGACCCGGACGGAGATCGGGCAGATCGTCACGAACCTCGCCGTCAACGCGCTGGACGCCACCGGCCAGAAGGGCCGTCTGCGCATTCACATCGCTCCGCCCGCCGGGGGGTTCGCGACCATGACCGTCGAGGACGACGGGCCGGGCATCCCCGCCCACGACGCCCAACACGTCATGGAACCCTTCTACACCACGAAGCCCCACGGCCAGGGGACGGGGCTCGGCCTGGCCGTGGTGCAGGATCTTCTGCTGCGCCGCGGCAGCACCATCCGCCTCGTGACGCAGGCTCCCCACGGCGCCCGCTTCGTGTTAACTCTTGCCGAGCACGGCTGAGCGAGAGTGGCGATGAAGATTCTGGTGGTCGATGACGCGGAGAATGTCCGCTACGCGCTCCGCACCAGCCTGGAAGACGCGGGCTATGACGTGGATGAAGCATCCGATGGCGAAGTTGCCCTCGCCAAATTGCAATCGGAGGTTTTTGATTTTATTGTGGCGGATGTGTGGATGCCGCGTTTGAACGGCATTGATCTGCTTCAGAGAATGCGCGGCATCAACCCCCAAACGCCGATCTTCATCATTACGGGTGGAGCCGCCCGCATCCCCATCGAAAGCACGGCGGCCATGGCGCGCACCTGGGGGGCCGACCGGGTGTTCTACAAGCCGTTCGACAACGAGGACCTGATCGCCGCGATCCGCCAGCTCAACGCCGGCTAAGCCTCGGCCTTGCCTTGCCGAAGCTCCAGAAGCCGTTGCAGGAGTTTGGTCGCGGTGCGCGCGTAGGCTTCGATATCCTCCTCCGGAATTTCCGCCAGCGCGCGCTCCAGCGCGAGGCGCGGGTCGCTTTTCAGCAGTTCGCGTCCCTTCTCCGTCAGCTCCAGCAGGTCGGCCCGCGCATCGCGCGGGTTGGGCCGTTTCGTGAGCAGCCCCTTGTCCACCAGCGTCACGACCGTGCGCGCCACGCTGGCAATCGCCAGATCCTGATAGCGGGCCAACGCCGATGCCGTGCGCTGCGCCTCGGACACCTCCGCGAAGTAACGGAGCGCCACCCATTGCGCCGGATACAGCCCCTCGGCATGGCCAGAGGCGTGCAGCAGACGCGACGTGTTCTCCACGACCGTCGCCAACCCCGCCATGGATAGTTTCTGGGCCATTCCGTCCGTCTGAACCCGTTCAGGATCGTCGGTCGTCACAATATCCGCGTTCCGGCGACGGTGCCACAGGCCACGATGCGCTAACGAAGCATTAACGCGTCACCGCCTACATGTAAACTCATCACTGCTTCGTATATGCGGCGGAATGGGCGGCCTTGCAGAGGAAAAACAATGAAGAAAGCCATCCTTGCTCTTCCGGCATCCATGGCGCTGGCCACGTCTGTCGCCTGCGCACAGGACACCTCCATCACGATGATGCCGTCTGAGAAATCGGATATCGAACGTCAGATTGCATCTTGCTGGAGCCGCGAGGAGATGAGCAAGCTGAACGGCCGACCGCTGCCGGCCCGAGTCATCTTTGATGAGAAAGGGCAATACAGCGGCATTTCCCTTGTGGATCGAAGCGCCGTCTTTTCCGACCCGGTGTATCGCGCCGTCGGGCAATCCCTTGTCATGACCTTCCGGAACTGCCGGCACCTCAGAGCCCCGGAACGCCTGAAAGGGCAACCGGTCGAGGTTGTCGTGACCATGAGTCTGGACAGTTTCCGAAGCGCCGCAAACACTCCTCCAGCCGGAGCGGAAATTCCACCCCCCTCCCAAGCCGTCAAAGCCGAAGCGGTGAGCCAGGCACCCCCGTCAACGAGTCCGAAGCAGGCGCCCGCCCCGTCGAGCGGAGTGGATGCCAAGCCCATGCCCCCCTTGAACGCACCGGGAGCACCGGATTCGACACGGCGGCCCCTGGCGGAGGCGCCCGCCAATGGCCCGGTCGACGATCCGCAGCAGATCGCCCAGATCAAGCGGATTTTCGAGGAACGCAAAACCCGCTCTCCATCGACGCTGGAACCATCGTCCCTGCGGCCCAAACCGGCTTCTCCCTCGGGCGATCCGGTCGCGGACTGCGCCAATGTCCATATCTACAAGAAAGGCAACGCGGAGATAACCCTGACCATTTCCGCCGACCGTTCCAAGGCCGTATCAATATCCATCACGTCTTCCGACAGGAATTTCCTGCGCCCGGTCGACGGCAGAGCCGCGTTCCTCTGGCTTGAAACGCCCAAAGGCCCATACACGCGCTGGTGGTTCATGAAGGGGGCGTCGGAGAACTCGCTCCTGTTCAGGATCGACGAAGACAATCCGGCGCTTGAAGCGCTCATCGACACCTACGCCATCACCGTGGGAGGCGAAGGCGGATACACCACGTTCCAACTCACGCCCGACCCTCGCCGAATACCCAGCGTGCAGAGATGCACGTCGTCCGCATTCGAGGACATCGACCGGGTGAATCAGCAGCAGAAAAAGCTCGCGGACGAAAGAGAGAGAAACCGGATATTCGAGGAGAAACTGAACAAACTGAACGCCCAGCAACTTTTCTCGGAGCAGATGTCGCTGCCGAAGGGTGGTCTTCGCATCACGGCATGGTGCCGCGCGGTTTCCGCCAAGCTTGGCCGCCACGAGGCGTTCAATCGCCAGCAGAATGAGACGATGCAGAGGGTGGAAGACTACTTCACGCGACGCACCATGCATCTGACAAACGGATGGACGTGCGACGTTTGCCCGTCAATGCACATGCAGGAAACTCTTGGAACCACGTTTGTGAAGAAGGCGACCCAGGAGAAGAATACGACCGCCCTTGGCGCAGCCGCAGACTACTGCCTGTCGATCGCATCCAGCAAAATCCCGCTTGATATCAGGCAGTGATCTTTTTCAGTACAAATAAAAACAGGTGTCAATGGCACCCTCCGCCATTGACACCGATACGGACGCCGCGGACCCAAATATCCGCATCAATACCTTGTGTTCACTCTGTACCGGTCGCAGTTCCGGAACTCATTATCAAGATCACGCCCACCGGCGATTTCAAAAGATACAGATCCGGCATTGTCCTGAAAGGTGATCACTTTCGCACTTGTGAGCTCACGGCGCAGGTCCTGGTCTGAAGGAATTTGCACATGGAACATATCGCGGAAAGCATCATTGGGAAAAATCGCCTTCAATCCTCTTTGGGGCCCGGACCCGATGCGGACGTTTATGTCGTTCCAGCCGGGCTCGAATGCGCCCATCTCGGGAACCTTGACGGACAACGTCACCTGACCGTCGCGTTTCTCCGAAACGGTCAGGTGGAGTGTCCGCGCGTCCGCCCCTTTGAAGGCCGCCGAGAGCTGACAGACGCCGACCTCTCCCTTCGCATCGGGAGTCGTCGTCAACGTCCACAAATCGATTTCCTGTTTGTATACGGCCTGGGCCGAGGCCGGCGCAGCCACGGAAAGATGCAGCAACACAGCCAAGGCCGCCCCGAAACAGGCCGTTCCAACCCGCTTTTTTCCCGAAACCCCCACGACGGACCCCTCATGAATTGCCGGTTTGATGACGGCAATTATCCGTTCGCCCGAAGCGGGGAGCAAGCTCAATGTCATCACTGATGAGTTTATGCGCGGGTCCGGCAGACTCCGGAAGGGGCGGCGGAGACCGTTCCGCCGCCGCCGTGGGGATTTTCGTCAAGCGTTTGCGTTGGCCGCGCTTTCGTCCCGATGCTGGATCAGCACCTTGTCGATGCGGCGGCCGTCCATGTCGATGACCTCGAACCGCAGGCCGTTCCAGTGGAAATGCTCCGCGGCGGTCGGCACATGGCCGAGCTGGTCCAGCATGAAGCCGGCGATGGTGTGGTAATCGCCCTCGCCCTTCAGCCCCTTCACGCCGACCAGGGATTCCACCTCCTCCACCGGGGTCATGCCGTCCACCAGCCAGGAGCCGTCCTCCCGCTGCACGGCGGACCCGTCGCTCTCCTGCCCCTGTTCGGGCATCTCGCCGGCGATGGCTTCCATGATGTCGGTCACGGTGGCGATGCCTTCGACGCTGCCGTATTCGTCCACCACCACGGCCATATGGATGCTGGCCTGCTTGAACAGTTCCAGCAGCCGCAGGACGGGGGTGCCGTCATGGACGATCAGCGGCTCCACCATGGCGTCGCGCAGGTCGAAGCGGCGGCCCTGGAGCGCCTGGTTGAGCAGCGCCTTGCTGGACACGATGCCCTGCACCTCGTCCACGTCGCCGCGGCAGACCAGGAAGCGGGAATAGCCGCTGGCCTGGATCTCCTGCGCGATGGCCTCGGGCGGGTCGTCGAGGTCGATCCACACGAGGTCGGGGCGCGGCGTCATGATCGACCGCGCGGTGCGGTCGGACAGGCGGAACACGCCCTCGATCATCTGCCGCTCGGCGGGTTCGAAGACGCCGGTCTGCGTGCCTTCCTTGATGAGGCTCTTGACCTCCTCCTCGGTGACCGTCTGCTCGCGCGCGGTGGGCAGGCGCAGCAGCTTCATCACACCCTCGGTCGAGACGCCGAGCAGCCAGACCAGCGGCATGGCGATGCGCGACAGGACGCTCATCGGGCCGGCCACGCTGGCGGCGATGCGCTCCGCGTTCACCAGAGCCATGCGCTTGGGCACCAGCTCGCCGACGATCAGCGACAGGTAGGTGATCGCCGCGACGACCAGCGCGAAGGCCACCTGCTGCCCATAGGGGGCGATCCAGGTGACGTTGGCGTCCAGCACCGTGCCCAGCCGGTCGGCCAGCGTCGCGCCGCCATAGGCGCCGGCGATGATGCCGATCAGCGTGATGCCGACCTGCACGGTGGAGAGGAAGTTGCCGGGGTCCTCCGACAGTTGCAGCGCGGCGCGGGCGCCCTTGCTGCGCGTTTCCTCGGCCATCTGCTGAAGCCGCGCGCGCCGCGACGACACCAGCGCCATTTCCGACATCGCGAAAAAGGCGTTCAGCAGGATCAGCAGAATGATGACCAGCACTTCCCAAATCATGGCGTCGAGCCCGCGGGCGCTCCCTTTAAGAAAACAGCTTGTGGAACAAAAGCATGCCGGCCTGCCCGAAACCGAGCAGGACGGCGGCGACGATGGCGATGGCGATCAGCCCGGCGACGAGGCCGGCGGCGACGAAGGCCCCGTCCTTCTCGATCAGCCCCAGCGCGATCAGCGCGATGGCGAAGGCCGGGGGCTGGTTGCCGAACACGATGGGCAGGGCCAGGACCCCGGCCAGGATCATCACGGCGACGCCCAGCAACCGTTCCGCCGCCGGGGCGGTCAGCGCGGGCAGGCGCGGGCGCAGGTGCCGCTCCAACCGGTCCACCTGGGGCTTCGCCTTGGCGATCACGCGCAGGAAGGCGTCGCGCTCCAGCGTGACGGCGGCCAGACGGCGCGGCAGCCAGGGACGGTCGCGCCCGGCGGCGATCTGGGCGCCGATCAGCAGCATCGGCAGGCCGGTCGCCGTGGACAGGCCGGGCACCGGCAGGATGTTCGGAATGGACAGGATCAGAAGCAGGGCGCCGAAGGCGCGGTCGCCCAGGATGCCCACGAGGTCACCCAGCGCGATGCGCGCGCCGTGGTCGTGGCATAGGAAATCGTCCAGAACCGCCGAAGCGGGGTTCACCGGCGGGAAGCCGGTGGGCGCGGCATCGCCGCGGTCGACGTCCGCCGGAGCCTGACGGTCCGGGGACGTGTCGGGAGGTCGGCCGTCGTTCACGGCGCTCCCCACGGAGGCCGCCCGAAACGGCGGAAGGGTAAACCCATGGACCTTTCGCGTCGCAACATCTGAGAAGGCCCTTTTACAGCATCGCGGGCCGGCGCGCCAGCCCAAGTGTGGAATTCCCGCAATCTCAAGGGGATGACGCCACCAAGGGTAGCTCCACGGTGAAGGTGGAGCCGCGTCCCGGCGCCGAATCGGCGGTGATCCGACCGCCATGCCCCTCCACGATGGACCGGCAGATGTAAAGGCCGAGGCCGACCGTCCCCTCCCCCTCCGTGCCCAGCCGGCCCTTGCGGGCGAAGGGCTGGAAGAGATGCTCCAGTTCCTCCGGGGACATGCCCCGCCCATCGTCGGACACCCGGACGCGCGCCCAGCCGCCGGCCCCGCTCACGGCGACGCGGACCCGTCCGCCGCGGTCGGAGTATTTGACGGCGTTCGACAGCAGGTTGTTGAGAAGCTGGTCCACCTTGGCCGGGTCGATGTCGGCCTTGGGCAGCGCGTCTTCGATCATGGACTGGTCGGGCACGGACAGTTCGATGGTGATGGCCTTGCCCTCGGCCAACACGCGATTCATGGAGACGTTCCGCCGGACCAGAGCCGCCAGATCGGACGGACGCCGGGCCAGCCGCAGCCGCCCCGCCTGGAGCGCCGCCAGGGACAGCGCGTCCTCCACCATGTGGCGCATGGACAGGCTGGATTCCCGGATGCGCTCCAGGCAGGCGCGTTCCGCCTCCTCCAGCCGCCCGTCCAGCCGCTGCTCCAGCATCTCCGCGAAGCCGGCGACGACCTGAAGCGGCGTACGCAGATCGTGGGCCAGCATGCCCATCAGCCGGTTCTTCTGCTCGTTGCTGGCGGCCAACTCGGCGTTGGCCTTGGCGAGCGCGCGCTGGGCGGTGGCGAGGTCGTTGTTGAGAAGGGTCATCTCGTCGAACAGGGCGTCCACGGCGGGGGCTTCCGGGACCAACGCCGCCGACCGCAGGGGGGCGAGCCGCACCGCCAGCCGCGGGTTCAGCGCCTCCAGCCCGGTCATCAGAGCGGGCAGCCCGCCGGGCGCCCGCGCCACGGCCAGCACCAGCCCCTCCGCGTCGCCCAGCCCGCTGACATGGACCATGCCCGCGGGATCGAGCCGGCTGGGCACGGGATGGTCGAGCACCCGGCCGGACCGCCGCAGGCTGGTGAACAGATCCAGCGCCCCCGCCACCGCGTCCGGGCCGAACAGGACCGGAAAGGGACTGCCCGGCCTTCCCGCCAGCCCCGGCAGGCCGGCGCCCACCCGGTGCAGGGCGCGCAGCCGCCCGTCGTGGTCGCAGGTCAGGACCAGCCCGTCCACACCACCGTCCGTCACGCTCCGGTCAGGCCGCACCGGCGGCGCGGTCCGGGGCCGCCGGTGCGATCAGCCGCTCGGCGATGGCGACGGCCTCCGCCGCGCCGGGGGCGAAGGCGTCGGCGCCGACCGTCCTCCACAAATCGGGCACGAGGTTGAAGGGATAGCCGCCGACCAGCACGGGCGGCGGGCGCTCCCCCAACTCGGCGCGCACCGCGGCGATCAGGGCGGCGACCCGTCCGACATGGGCGGTGATGGTGGCCGACACCGCCAGAATCCGCGCGTCCCGCTCCCGCACCGCGTGGACGATGCTGTTCACCGGCGTGTTGGCGCCGAGGTAATGGCTGTCCCAGCCGGCCATCTCGAAGAAATCGGCCACCATGCGGATGCCGATCTCATGCTGCTCCCCGCTGATGCAGGCGGCGACCATGGACAGGCCGCGCCGCTTGGCGGCGAAGATTGCCGGATAGAGCTGGCCCATGATCGCCTGGGTGGCGGCGGTGGCGAAATGCTCGTGCGCCACGGTGATCGCCCGCGTCTGCCAGAGCCGCCCGATCTCGCGCAGCGCCGGTTGGAAAACGTGCAGGTAGAGGTCGGACACCCTCACCCCGGCGGCGGCCTGCTCCGTCACCAGCGCCGCCGCGCGGCGCCGGTCGCCGGCCAGCAGCGCGTCCATGTAGGAGCGCGCCAGCCTCCCGTGCGGCGCGTCCGGCCGGACGAAGGGCGGCACCTCCCGCGGCAGGCCGGGCAGAGCGGCCAGCGCCTCCCCCACGCAGGCGCGCACACGCTCCGCCGTGGCGGGATCGACCCGGGCGGCCACCACGTCGCGCAGGATCTCCAGGCTTTCGCCCAGTTCCCCGTCGGGGATGCCGATGCCGGCGAAGAGGACCTTGACCCAGGCCGCATATTCGCGGAACAGGGCCGGGCTGTCCGTCGCCACCGCCTCCGCCAGATAGAGAAGGTGGAAGCCGACATCCTCGACGCAGCGCTCCCGTCCCGCCTCGCCGTAGCGGGCGTAGAGCGCCGGCCAGCGTTCGAACTGGATCGCCACGACGGCGCGCGCCAATTCCCCGCGGCGGTCCGCGATGGGGTTCGAGGCGATCCGTATCGGACCCGGTCCGGGTTGGACGGTCCCCGGCATGGCGTGGCGTCTCCGGTGCGAAGGGCGTTGGAACGCAAGCGTTCGAAAGAAGGTGCGCCCTTGCTTGCGATCCTGCAACGCCCGGCGGTGCCGGATGGTCCGATTTCGATGGATGCAGCCCGCCCGCTCAGCGGTTCTTCTGAAGGACGAAGCTCAACCGCTTGACGAGATCGGCCTTCGACACCGGCTTCACCAGATAGCCGGAGATGCCGTAGGCGATGGCCCGCTTGACCATGTCGGCCTCGCGATGGGCGGTCAGCACGATCACCGGAAGGTCGGCGAGCGGGTTGCCGGTGGCCGTCCGCAGGGCGTGCAGCAGGTCCAGCCCGTTCATCCGCGGCATTTCCAGGTCGCAGATGGCAAGGTCGACATCCTCCGCATGATCGCGCAGGATGGCCAGGGCGGACACGCCGTCCGCCGCCTCCCACACACGGCCGACCTTCAGATCCTGAAGCAGGCGGCTCATCAGCCGGCGCGTGAAGTCGTCGTCTTCGATCAGCAGGACGCGCAGGTCGTTGATGCTGCGGCCCAGCAGCCCGTCCTTCACATTCTCGGTCAGCATCGGCGCGGCCCACCCATATCCGTATCGTTGCATTGAACATACGCAAACACACGTTACATCGCCGCGGGCGGTCAGGAAACCCCAGAAATGATGCTAAACTTGTAACTTTCACAACCATCTGCGGGGCGGGCGGCAACCTCCGTTCCGCCGCGCCGGTGCCGACCCGGACGATGCCGGTTCCCGGGCCAGGCCCGGTCCTTGCGATCTTCGCACCGCGGTCCGTTGTCCGGGGCGGGCGCGATCTGCTAAACCGGACCCGGTCGAACGGCTCTGGCCGGACTTGGAAACGATCCCGCACCCGGCCTGCGGTTCTGGAAAAGCTGAAGACCAATGCAACTCGATCTTCTCAAGAGACCGGACGGGCGCACGGCCATCCTGATGCCGTCCGGGTTCGTCCTCGACCTGCTGACGCCGGACGCCACGGACATGCCGATCGAGGACATCGCCCAATGCCTGTCGTCCCAGCCGCGGTGGGGCGGCGCCGCCCGCCCCTGGTATTCCGTCGCCGAGCATTCGGTGATGGTCTCGCATCTGGTGCCGCCGCCCCTGGCCTATTCGGCCCTGATGCACGACTGCGAGGAGTTCCTCGGCGATTGGCCGTCGCCGGTCAAGGTGATGCTGGACCGCGATTACGTCAAACAGCGGCTGCACCCGGTCAAGGACGCGCTGCGCCGCTGGTTCGGCTTCGATGACGAGGTGCCCGCCATCAAGCAGGCCGATCTCGTCTGCATGGCGACGGAGCTGCGCGATCTTCTGCCGCCCGCCTGGATGGATTGGGGGCATCTGCCGCCGCCGCACCCGGACCGGATCGTCCCGGTCGGCCCCGACCGGGCCTGCACGCTCTTCCTGGACCGGTACAAGGAGCTGAAGCACCTCGCCCAACCCGGGAAAGCCAAGCCCGCCAAGACCGTCCGGGGCAAGCGCAGGACCGGGGCGCGCTGATCACCCCAGCGTGGCGATCCGCCCCTTGCGGCTGCCGAGCGCGCTCAGCGCCGTGGCGACGATGTGGCGGGCGGCGAGACCGGCCTCGTCATACTGCTTGTCCGGGCTGTCATGGTCGAGGAAACGGTCGGGCAGGACCATCGGGCGGATCTTCAGCCCGCCATCCAGCAGGCCGGCC
>NZ_JAUJFI010000147.1 GCF_030849505.1 Azospirillum isscasi
CCCCGCCGGTCGCCGTCGCCCCGCCGGCCAGCCAGCCCCAGCGCGCCCGCCCCGTCGTCGCCGCGGCACGCCGGGCGAGATTCAGCGACACCCAGGCGCCGAACCCGCAGACCGCGGCGGGCAGCAGCACAAGCCACAGATCGTGCTGCTGGGTTATGCAGGCATACACACGCATCATCCGGCGTTCTTCCCGTCCGTACCCGTCCGCGCGGCTTGACCGCCGCTTGATCCGAGTACCTTATCGCTTTAGTACGTTAATAATCCTTTTTTGGATTTGCCCGAAGCGCGGAATCGTCAGGCTCAGGTTGCACGAGCCGCTACAGCCGGTAACGCAGGGCATCCACCAGCGCGGCCAGGGCGGGCGGGATCTGACGGCGGCTGGGGTAGTAGAGGTAATAGCCGGGGAAGGGCTTGCACCAGTCGTCCAGCACCCGGACCAGCCGCCCGGCGGCGATGTGCTCCGCCACCTCGTCCTCGAAGACGTAGGCCAGCCCCCGGCCATCCAGCGCGGCGGCCAGGATCACGTCCATGTCGTTGGACACCAGCGATCCGGAGACCCGCACGTTGATCGGCTGCCCCTTCTCCTCGAACTCCCACACATAGACGGCGCCGGAGGCCGTGAAGCGGTAGTTGATGCAGTCGTGCCCCGCCAGATCCTGCGGGGCGCAGGGCACCGGACGGCGCGCGAAGTAGGAGGGGGCGCCGACGATGGCCGCCCGGATGTCGGGGCCGATGCGCACCGCGATCATGTCCTTCTCCACCTGCTCGCCCAGCCGGACCCCGGCGTCGAACCGGCTGGCCACGATGTCGGTCAGGCTGCTGTCGATGGACAGCTCCACCTGCACCTCCGGAAAGTCGGCGAGGAATCGCGACAGCGCGGGCCACATCAGCCGGACGGCGGCGTGCTTTCCGGTGGTGATGCGGATGGTGCCGGCGGGCTTCTCCCGCAGTTCCCCCACCGCGGCCAGCCCGGCGGCGATGTCGTCCAGGGCGGGCCGCAGCGTGCGGAGCAGCCGCTGCCCGGCCTCCGTCGTGGAGACGCTGCGGGTCGTGCGGGCCAGCAGGCGCAGCCCCAGCCGGTCCTCCAGCGCCTTCATGGCGTGGCTGAGCGCGGATTGGGACATGCCCAGCCGGGCCGCCGCACGGGTGAAGCTTCCCTCCTCCGCCACCACGGCGAAGGCCGCCAGATCGCTCAGGTCGTTCCGGTTCATTCATGCACCGTGCTCATAAGCCCAAGTGAATTGTACCGGCTAATCGGTTGCGGGCGAAGCGGTTAGGATGCCCGTGGTCACGCTTGCGGGCCGAACGGACGGGTAGGGCGGGCGCATCGGCACAAGACCGACTCCCACACTGGGGTGTTGGCACCGCCGCCCAACGGCACGACACTGCGTGGCGCCTTGATACCAGGCGGGATTCAGGCCGTGGAATCCGGCTGAAGGCGCGCATCCAAAAAAACCGACAGGCAGAGTCGAGAGACAGGGATCATCCGATGATTCGTTTGAACATCAACGGACAGGACCGGGACGTGGACGTGCCCGGCGACATGCCGCTTCTGTGGGTCCTGCGGGACGAGTTGAACCTGACCGGCACGAAGTTCGGCTGCGGCATCGCCCAGTGCGGCGCCTGCACCGTCCATATGGACGGCACGCCGGTGCGCGCCTGCCAGACCCCGGCGGAAACCGCGGCGGGCACGAGGATCACCACCATCGAGGGTGTGTCCGGCAAGGCCGCCGAGGCCGTGCAGGCCGCTTGGCGGACGCTGGACGTGGTGCAGTGCGGTTACTGCCAGTCCGGCCAGATCATGAGCGCCGTGGCGCTGCTGACCGACAACCGCAACCCCACGGACGACGACATCGACGCGGCGATGGACGGCAACGTCTGCCGCTGCGCCACTTACCCGCGCATCCGCGCGGCGATCAAGGACGCCGCCAAGGCGATGGGGGCCTGAGCCATGCTGAACCAGCTCATCAAGCAGGCGGCGGCGGACGTCGCCGCGCCCTCCCGCCGCGGCTTCCTGAAGGGGGCCGGCGGCGCGCTGGTGCTCGGCGCCATGCTCCCCCGGACCGGCTTTGCGACCGAGGCCGCGGCTTCCAAGATCGTCGGCCCGGCGGACCCGCGCCCGCAAGCCTTCATCCGCATCGCCGCCGACGACACGGTGACCGTCCTGGTCAAGCATCTGGACAAGGGCCAGGGCATCATGACCGGCCTGACCACCATCGTGGCGGAGGAGCTTGACGCCGACTGGGCGCAGATGCGCGGCGCCTTCGCCCCGGCGGACGGCGCGCTCTACGCCAACCACTTCTTCGGCATCCAGGGCACCGGCGGCTCCACCGCGGTCGCCAACAGCTGGGACGAGCTGCGCATGGCCGGCGCCGCCGCCCGCGCCATGCTGGTCGCCACCGCCGCGGCGCGCTGGTCGGTCCCGGCCTCGTCCGTCACGGTGGAGCGGGGACTCGTCCGCCACGCCGCCTCCAACCGCAGCGCCCGCTTCGGCGCGCTGGCGGAGGACGCGGCGAAGCTGCCCGTCCCGCAGACCGTCGCGCTGAAGGACCCCAAAGCCTACACGCTGATCGGCAACCCGTCGCTGCACCGGCTGGACCATGTGTCGAAGACCGACGGCACGGCCATCTTCGCCATGGACATCCGCCGCCCCGGACAGGTGACGGCGGTGCTGGCCCGCTCCCCCCGCTTCGGCGGCACGGTGAAGGCGGTGGACGCCGCCGCGGCGAAGCGGGTGCCCGGCGTGCTGGAGGTGCTGACCGTGCCGATGGGCGTCGCGGTCGTCGCCCGAAACACCTGGGCCGCCATGAAGGGGCGCGAGGCCCTGACGGTGGAGTGGGACGACGCCGGGGCGGAGATGCGCGGCACCGAGGAGATGCTGGCCGACTACCGCAAGCTGGCCGAGCGGCCCGGCAACGTCGCCGCCGACACCGGCGACGCGGCGAAGGCGCTGGCCGGCGCCGCCAAGGTGGTGGAGGCGGAGTTCGTCTTCCCCTACCTCGCCCACGCGCCGATGGAGCCGCTGAACGCGACGGTCGAGCTGAACCCGGAGGGCGGCTGCACCATCTGGGCCGGCTCGCAGTTCCAGGGGGTGGAGCAGAAGGTCGCCGCCGCCATGCTGGGCTGCAAGCCGGAGCAGGTGGTCATCAACACCGTCTGGGCGGGCGGCAGCTTCGGGCGGCGCGCCACCCCGGACGCCGACTACATCGCGGAGGCCGTGGCCATCGCCAAGGCGTATGGCGGAAAGGCGCCGGTCCATCTGGTGTGGACACGCGAGGACGACATCCGCGGCGGCCGCTACCGCCCGCTGTTCCTCCACCGGGTCAAGGCCGGTCTGGACGCCGGCGGCAGGCTGGTGGCGTGGCAGCAGCGCATCGTCGGGCAGAGCTTCATGGGCGGCACCCCGTTCGAAGCCTTCATGGTGAAGAACGGCGTGGACGCCACCTCGGTCGAGGGCGCCTCGGACATGGCCTACGCCGTGCCGAACCTGCACGTCGATCTGCACTCGCCGCCGTCGCCGGTCACCACCCTGTGGTGGCGCTCGGTCGGCCACACCCACACCGCCTACGCCAAGGAGGTGATGATCGACGAGCTGGCCGCGGCGGCGGGCAAGGACCCGGTGGCCTTCCGGCTGGAGATGCTGAAGGACCACCCGCGCCTCCAGGGCGTGCTGAAACTGGCGGCGGAGAAGGCCGGCTGGGGCCAGGCGCTGCCCAAGGGCAAGGGGCGCGGCGTCGCCGTGCACGAGAGCTTCAGCAGCTTCGTCGCCCACGTCGCGGAGGTCTCGGTGGACGAGCAGGGCCGCGTGACCATCGACCGCGTGGTCTGTGCGGTGGATTGCGGGCAGGTGGTGAACCCCAACGTCGTGGAGGCGCAGATCTCCGGCGGCACCGGCTGGGCCATCGGCCACGCCCTGCGCGACGAGATCACGCTGACCGGCGGGCTGGTGGACCAGAGCAACTTCGACGGCTACCAGCCGCTCCGCAATTCGGAGATGCCGCCGGTGGAGGTGCATGTCATCCCCTCCGCGGAGCGCCCGACCGGCGTCGGCGAACCCGGCGTGCCGACCGCCGCCCCGGCGGTCGCCAACGCGGTCTTCGCGGCCAGCGGCAAGCGCCTGCACCACCTGCCCTTCACCCGGTCCGGCATGGTGTAAAAGGGACACGGAACGCGGCAGGCCGGGGCGTTTCGTCTCCGGCCTGCCTGCCCTGCCCCGATCGTATGACGTTTTTGCTGCAAATTCATGACGCCCGGCGTTAAGAGGAAACGGCAGAACCGACCGAGAGAACCGTTTCCATGCTGCTGCTGCGCGCCATCCGCTCCATGATGCCGAAGGAAGAGCGGGTCATTGAGCAATTCATCGAGCAGGCCCGTCACATCGTCGATGCCGCCGCCGCCCTGGAAGCCGTCATGCAGGCCGGACCGGACGACCGCGCCGAGCGCACCGCCGCCCTGAAGCGGATCGAGAAGGACGCCGACCGCGTCGCCAAGGACGCCGGGCGCGGGCTGCACCGCACCTTCATCACGCCCTTCGACCGGTCGGAGATCCAGGCGCTGATCAACGCGCTGGACGACTGCATCGACCTGATGGACGAGGTGCCGCGCCTCGCCGCGCTCTACGGCATCGAGACCTTCGACGACCGGATGATGCGCATGGCGGCGATCGGCCGCAAGCAGGCCGCCCTGCTGTCGGAGGTCATGCCGCTGCTGACCCGCATCACCGTCCACGCCGACCGCATCCTGCACATCTGCGGCCAGATCTCCGACCTGGAGGACGAGGCCGACGAGATCCTGCGCGACGCCATGCAGTCCCTGATCGCCGAACGCCCGGAGATGATCGACTTCCTGGGCCGCCGCGAGGTCTACGAACTGCTGGAGGCCGTCACCGACCGCTGCGACGACGTGGGCGACCTGATCGAAGGGATCACCCTCGATCAGGCGTGACGGCGCAACACGCTCCGGTTATGGTTAACGGTGCATAAACCAATTCACGGCTAATCTTTCGGGCATCGCCGCTCCGATCCCGAGAGATTGCCGCCGTGAAGCTGCGCCTCGCCACCGCCGCCGCCCTTTTCGCCTTTCTCGCGATCCCGGCGGGCATGACCGCCGGACGGAGCGCGCAGGCGGGCGACTCCGTCGCCTACGCCCACAGCACCGAGTCGGAGGAGGTCGACCGCTTCGTCCGGGCGCTGCGCACCATCCGCGGCCAGTATGTCGAGCCGCTGACCGACCGGGAACTGGTGGACATCGCCATCAAGGCCATGGCCGGGCGGGACCGCTACTCCGCCTATCTCGACGACGGCGAATACCGGCAATTGCAGGCGGCGAACGACGGCGCCTTCGCCGGGCTCGGCATCCGCTACGAGGCCCACGGCACCCGCGTGCGCATCGCCGAGACGGTTCCCGAGTCCCCCGCGGAGGCCGCCGGGCTGCGCTCCGGCGACGTGATCCTGGCGGTGGACCAGCAGCCGGTCGGCGGGCCGGAGCTGGCGACCGTCAAGCAGATGCTGAGCGGGCCGGAGGGGGCGGCGGTGTCGCTGACCGTCCTGCGCGCCGGGACGCCGGACCCCTTCGAGGTCAGCGTGGTCCGCGGCAAGCTGCGCATCCCCTCGGTCCGGCTGGCCGCGGTCGGGACGGTGGGCTACATCCGCATCGTCCGCTTCGACCGCCAGACCCACACGGGGGTCAGCGCGGCCATCCGCTCGCTGCGCGACCGGATCGGGCCGGGCATCGGCGGCTTCGTCATCGACCTGCGCGACAACCCCGGCGGGCTGGTGCAGGCCAGCGTTCTGGTGGCCGACGCCTTTCTGGACAAGGGGACGATCCTGACCGCCCGCGGCCCCGGGCGCGGGGCGGACAAGACCTACACCGCCACACCCGGCGACGAGACCGGCGGCCTGCCGCTGGTGGTGCTGGTCAACGGGCGCTCCGCCTCCGCCGCGGAGATCCTGACCGGGGCGCTGAAGGACCACCGGCGCGCCACGGTGATCGGCACGACGACCTTCGGCAAGGGGATCATCCAAAGCGTCATCCCCTTCGACGGCGGCGCGCTGAAGCTGACCACGGCGCGCTACTACACGCCGTCCGGCCAGTCGATCCACCAGACCGGCATCCAGCCCGACGAGACCATCGCCGTCACCGGCGCGGACTCCGCCGGGGACGGCGGCCAATCCGCCACGCCCCCCGGCAGCATCCCCAACGCGGCCGACGATCAGGTTTTCGCCCGCGCGCTGTCCATTCTGCGCGCGCGCTGACCCCCCGCCCCGGCGACGGAAACCCGCCTACGCGGCGCGCCCCATGCCGCCCTGCTGCGGCGCCGCGTCGGACATCGCGTAGTTGCACCCGAAGCGGTTGGCGATGAAATCGGCGTAGCGGACCTCCTCCTGCGTCACGAAACCCCGCTGCGGCAACGTGCCGTCGGCCAGCAGGTCCAGAACGGCGCAGATGCCCGACGCCGTGGTGATCTGGATGCCGTTGTAGAAGGTGCCGCCGATCTCCCGCCCGTAGATCTTGTTGGCGTAGGTTTCCTGAAGCAGGCGCCCGCGCTTCGTCCCGGTCACCGTCACGAAGATCAGCACCACGTCCTGAAGGGTCGCCGGGATCGAATGCTCCAGGATGTCCTTCAGCAGTTCCCGCCGGCTGCCCAGCCGCAGGTCGTGCAACAGCGCCTTCATCAGGTCGCGGTGCCCCGGATAACGGACGGAGCGGTAGTTGAGCGTCCGCACCTTGCCCGCCAGCGTCTCGCACAGCGTGCCCAGGCCGCCGGAGGTGTTGAACGCCTCGTACAGCACGCCGTCGAGGGAGAACTCCTCGCGCTCCTCCAGCGGCGGGACGGAGACGAGGCGGCCTTCCACGATGGCCTCGCAGGGTTCCAGATACTCGTTGATGACGCCCTCGGTGCTCCAGGTCAGGTTGTAGTTCAGGGCGTTGGACGGGTATTTCGGCAGCGCGCCGACGCGCATCCGCACCGTGTCCAGCGTCTCGAAGCGCGAGGCCACGTCGTTGGCGACGATGGAGATGAAGCCCGGCGCCAGCCCGCATTGCGGGATGAAGGCGCACGGCGCGCCGTCCGCCAGCTCCCTGACGCGCCGCGTGCTCGCCACGTCCTCCGTCAGGTCGAGGTAGTGGGTGCCGGCGGCCCGCGCCGCCTCGGCCACCCCGACCGTCAGGTGGTAGGGCAGCGCGCTGAGCACCGCGAACTTGCCCCGCATCGCCGCGGCGAGATCCGCGGGGTCGGCGGCGTCCACCACGCGCGTCTCCAGCCGCGGGTGGGCCGGCAGCCGCTCCAGCGCGTCCGCCGAGCGGTCGGCGACCGTCACCCGGTAATCGCCCGTGGCCTTCAGGAAATCGCCGATGGTCTCGCCGATCTTGCCGCCGCCCATCAGAAGAATGTCGCGCATCGTCCCGTCCCCCGTTTCCCGGTTTGCGTCGTTATGACGCAATCTTGACCGGACGGCCTGTCGATGTGCAGTGTGCATGGTGCCGAAACGCTCCATTTGCGTCGGCGATATGACGGAGATTCCGGCGATATGACGGACGACCTCGACCAGCGGCTTCTCGACGCGCTTCAGGACAACGCGCGGGAACCCACCGCCGCGCTGGCCCGCCGCCTGCGCGTGTCGCGCAGCACGGTGCAGAGCCGCATCCAGCGGCTGGAGGAACGGGGGGTGATCGCCGGCTACACGGTGCGGCTGTCGGACGAGACGGCGCGCCGGATGATCCGGGCGCATGTCTCCATCAACCTGTCGCCGAAGCTGACCGCCGCGGTGGTCCAGGCGCTGAAGCGGATTCCGGAGGTGCGGGCGCTCCACGCCATCAGCGGCGCGCACGACCTGATCGCCGTGGTGCGGACGGGGACGATGGAGGAGATGGACGCGCTGATCGACCGCATCGGCGCCATCGACGGGATCGAGCGGACGACCTCCTCCATCATCATGGCGACGAAGTTCGAGCGGTGAGGGTTGGGTGGTTGGAGAGGGGCCCGACGCGGCCACCCTCCACCCCGCCCTCCCCCAGCAACCACTCCCGGAACGCCACCAGCGGCGGGTGATGCGCCCGCGAGGGCGGATGGACGAGGTGATAGGCGCGGTCCGGGTTGCGGTAGGGCCGATCCAGCGCCGGAACGAGCGAGCCGTCCTGCAACTCCGCCTGCACCAGAAGGGTCGGCAGCAGCGCCACCCCCAGCCCGGTGATCGCCGCCTGGGCGGTGGTGGAGAACTGTTCGAAGAACATGCCGGCGCCCTCGTGCCGCTCGATGCCCTGAGCGGCGAACCAGTCCTTCCAGGCTTCCGGGCGGCTGGTGGTGTGCAGCAGCGGCAGCGCCACCAGATCCCCCGGCTCCCGGATCGGGTGGGCCGCCAGGAAGGACGGGGCGCAGAGCGGCAGCACCACCTCCTCCATCAACCGTTCGCAGACGGCGCCCGGCCAGTCGGCGGCGCCGAAATGGATGGCGGCGTCCAGATCCTCCGACCGGAAATCGAAGGGCTCCATCTTGGTCATGAAATGGATGATCACCTGCGGGTGCGCCTTCTGGAAGGCGGGCAGGCGCGGCACCAGCCAGCGCGTGCCGAAGGTCGGCAGCACGGCCAGCTTCAGCACGCCCCCTTGCGGCGCGGTCATGACCCTGAGCGTGGCCGCCCCCACCCGGTGCAGCGCCTCCCGCACCTCCGCCGCGTAGGATTCGCCGGCGGGCGTCAGGGTCACGCGCTGGTCGCGGCGCACGAACAGCGGCACGCGAAGCTGGTCCTCCAGCGTCTTGATCTGGCGGCTGACCGCGCCCTGGGTCAGCGCCAGCTCCTGCGCCGCGGCGGTGAAGCTGCCGGTGCGCGCCGCCGCCTCGAAGGCGGAGAGCGCGCTCATGGAGGGGAGAAGGCGGCGTTGCAGACCCATGGGTCATGACTATAGCTCATGACCGGGGGAAAGAAAGTCGGTTGCGCGGGGCGGGGCCGCCCGCCAGATTGAGAGGGATTTGAACGCCCAGCCGAGGAACGAGCGCGCTATGAAGACCGGAGGCCAGTTGATCGTCGAGGCGCTGGAGGCGCAAGGCGTCGCGCGCGTGTTCTGCGTGCCGGGCGAAAGCTACCTCGCCGTGCTGGATGCGCTGCACGATTCCTCGATCCGCACCGTCAACGCCCGCCACGAGAGCGGGGCCGCCATGATGGCGGAGGCCGAGGGCAAGCTGACCGGACGGCCCGGCGTCTGTTTCGTCACCCGCGGCCCCGGCGCCACCAACGCCGCGCCGGGCGTGCATGTGGCGCAGCAGGACTCTTCCCCGATGATCCTGTTCATCGGCCAGATCGAACGCGGCATGCGCGGGCGCGACGCCTTCCAGGAGGTGGACTACACCCGCATGTTCGGCGGCATGGCCAAGTGGGTGGCGGAGATCGACAGCGCCGACCGCGTGCCGGAAATGATCAGCCGCGCCTTCCACACCGCCATGGCCGGACGCCCCGGCCCGGTCGTCCTGGTGCTGCCGGAAGACATGCTGGTGGAGACGGCGGATGTGACCGCCGCCCGCCCTGCCCAGCCGGTGGACAGCGCCCCCACCCCCGCCCAGGTCGCCGAATTCGGGCGGCTGCTCGCCGGGGCGCAGCGCCCGCTGGTCATCGCCGGCGGCTCCCGCTGGTCGGAGGAGGCGGTGGCCGCGCTCCGCGCCTTCGCGGAGACCTTCGCGCTGCCGGTGGCCGTCACCTTCCGCCGCCAGATGCTGTTCGACCACACGCATCCCAACTACGCGGGCGACATCGGGCTGGGCATCAACCCGAAGCTGACCGCGCTGGTGAAGGAGGCGGACCTGATCCTGCTGCTCGGCGGGCGCTTCTCCGAGGTGCCGTCGCAGAGCTACGAACTCCTGGGCATCCCGGAGACCGGCAAGACGCTGATCCACGTCCATCCGGGGCCGGAGGAGCTGGGCCGCGTCTATCACCCCGATCTCGCCGTCAACGCCACGCCGGGCGCCTTCCTCGACGCCGTGGCCGGGCTGGAGCCGCCGGCCTCCCCCGCCTGGGCCGGGCGCGCCGAGACCGCCCACGCCGCCTACACCGCCTGGAGCGAGCCGCCGGCCACCATCCCCGGCGCCGTCCAGATGGGCGCCGTCATGTCCTGGCTGCGCGACACCCTGCCCGACGACGCCATCCTGACCAACGGCGCCGGCAACTACGCCACCTGGATTCACCGCTTCTGGCGCTTCCGCCGCTACGGCACGCAGGCGGCGCCGGTCTGCGGCTCCATGGGCTACGGCCTGCCCGCCGCCGTGGCGGCCAAACTGCTGCACCCGGAGCGGGACGTGGTCTGCTTCGCCGGGGACGGCTGCTTCCAGATGACCGGGCTGGAGTTCGGCACCGCCGTGCAGGAGGGGGCCAACGTCATCGTGGTCGTGGTGGACAACGGCATGTACGGCACCATCCGGATGCACCAGGAGCGGGAGTATCCGGGCCGCGTGTCCGCCACCGCCCTGAAGAATCCGGACTTCGCCGCGCTGGCCCGCGCCTGTGGCGGCCATGGCGAGACGGTGGAGCGGACGGAGGACTTCGCCCCCGCCTTCGAGCGCGCCCGCGCCTCCGGCCTGCCGGCCATCCTGCACGTCAAGCTCGACCCCGAAGCCCTGACCCCGAACCGCAGCCTGTCCGACATCCGCGCCGCCGGGCGCCCGCGCTGATCCACACCGAGGACTTTACTCCATGCAGCACCGCGATCTTCTTTCCCGCCTCGGCCTCGAACTTCCCGCCGACGGGTCCGGCCTGACCGTCCGCTCGCCCATCGACGGGGCGCTGCTGGGCGTGGCGCCGGTCACCCCGGCGCCGGAGATCCCGGAGGTGGCCGCCCGCGCCCAGCGCGCCTTCGAGGCGTGGCGCACCGTCCCCGCCCCGCGCCGCGGCGAGCTGGTCCGCCTGCTGGGCGAGGAGCTGCGCGCCGCCAAGGACGATCTGGGCCGTCTCGTCACGCTGGAGATGGGCAAGATCTTCCAGGAGGGGCTGGGCGAGGTCCAGGAGATGATCGACATCTGCGACTTCGCGGTCGGCCTGTCCCGCCAGCTCTACGGCCTGACCATCGCGTCGGAGCGTCCGGGCCACGCGATGCGCGAAACCTGGCACCCGATGGGTCCCTGCGCGGTGATCTCCGCCTTCAACTTCCCGGTCGCGGTCTGGGCGTGGAACGCCGCCCTGGCGCTGGTCTGCGGCGACCCGGTGATCTGGAAGCCGTCGGAGAAGACCCCGCTGACCGCGCTCGCCTGCCAGCGCATCTTCGAGCGCGCCGCGGCCCGCTTCGGCGACGCCCCGGCGGACCTGCTCCAGGTCGTCAACGGCGGGCGCGACGTGGGCGAGGCGCTGGTCGCCAGCCCGCTGGTCCCCATCGTGTCGGCCACCGGCTCGACCCGCATGGGCCGCGAGGTCGCGCTCAAGGTGGCGGAGCGCTTCGCCCGCCCGATCCTCGAGCTGGGCGGCAACAACGCGATGATCGTGGCGCCGTCGGCCGACCTCGACATGGCGGTGCGCGCCATCGTCTTCGCCGCGGTGGGCACCTGCGGCCAGCGCTGCACCACGCTGCGCCGCCTGATCGTCCACAAGGACGTGCGCGACACGCTGCTGCCGCGCCTGAAGGCCGCCTACGCCTCGGTTCCCATCGGCAACCCGCTGGAATCCGGCGTGCTGGTCGGCCCGCTGAACGACAAGGGCGCCTTCGACGGCATGCAGCGCGCGCTGGAGCAGGCCAAGGCGGACGGCGGCGTCGTGACCGGCGGCGCCCGCGCCCTGGCCGACCGCTACCCCGACGCCTGGTACGTGCAGCCGGCCATCGTGGAGATGCCGGGCCAGACCGACATCGTGCGGCACGAGACCTTCGCCCCGATCCTCTACGTCCTGACCTACGAGACGCTGGAGGAGGCCATCGCGCTTCAGAACGCGGTGCCGCAGGGCCTGTCCTCCTGCATCTTCACCACCGACATCCGCGAGGCGGAGACCTTCCTGTCGGCGTCGGGCAGCGATTGCGGCATCGCCAACGTCAACATCGGCCCGTCGGGCGCCGAGATCGGCGGCGCCTTCGGCGGCGAGAAGGAGACGGGCGGCGGGCGCGAGTCCGGGTCCGATTCCTGGAAAGCCTACATGCGCCGCCAGACGGCCACGGTGAATTACTCCCGGTCCCTGCCGCTGGCCCAGGGCATCAAGTTCGAGATCGCGGGCTGATCCAACCGGCGCACAAGAAGAAGGCCGCCCGTTCCACCGGGCGGCCTTTTCTCGTCGATGGGGTCAGAGGGCTTCGCTGCGAAGCCGCCTTGCGGGTCGGTCGGGGGAGGTGTTGCGGCGCAGGTGCTCGGCAATGGGGGTGAGCTGTGCCAGGACCTGCTCGTGCGTCAGACGGTCCCGGCGCAGCACGGCCTGGACCACCGGATCGCTCAACAGTTCGGCAACGCGGCAGCGCCACGTCTGCTTGGGCAGTCCGTTCATTGCTGTTCTCGTTGCTGTGGGAAGGAAAACGCCGGCCCTCACCGGCAGGCGTACGGTACGCGGAGCATGTTACAGTTCGGCGCGTACGGCCCGTGTTATTTCGGGTACCTGCACATCCTGTGTACGTGCCTCCGGCATAAGGAACCGTACGGGAAGCGTTCAGGCTCCCTTCCCGGCCCCCTCGCGCGCCCGCACCTGCTCGCGGTGGAAGATGTAGACGCCGCTGGCGACGATCACCAGACCGCCCGCCAGGGTGAAGGCGCTGGGCGCCTCCCCGAAGACCAGCAGGCCGTACAGCACCGCCCACAGCAGCGACGTGTAGCCGAAGGGCGCCACCGTCGCCGCGTCCGCCGCCGTGTAGGCGCGGATCAGACAGAAATGACTGCACGCCCCCAATGCGCCCAGCAGCACCATCAGCGCCGCCCCCGTCAGGTCCGGCGTCACCCAGCCGAAGGGCAGCAGCAGCCCGCAGAGCACCGTCCCGGCCATGCTGGTGTAGAAGAAGGTCGTCAGCGTGGAATCGCCGCCGCGCAGCAGCCGGGTGACGATCTGGTACAGCGCGTTGCACAGCGCGGCGCCCAGCGGCAGCAGAATCGCCCATTGGAAGACGATGCTGGCCGGGCCGATGATGATCATCGCCCCGATGAAGCAGCCCAGCACCCCCAGCCCGCGCCGCCAGCCCACCGTCTCCTTCAGCAGCGGGACGGACAGGACGGTGACCAGCACCGGCGCCACGTTGGCGATGGCCGCCACGTCCACGAAGGGCAGCGTCTTGTAGGACACCGCCACCAGCAGGGTCAGCACCGCCAGCAGGGCGGAGCGGAGGATCTGGATTCCCGGACGCTTGGCGATCAGGTGGCTGGGCGAACGCACCGCCACCACCGCGAAGGCGATGGCCAGATGCACCGCGAAGCGCGCCCAGGCGACCTCCGGGAAGGGATAGGTCTGCACCAGCACGCGCAGGGTCGCGTCCTGCGTCACGAACAGCAGCGTGGTCAGCAGCATCCAGGCGATGCCGGCCCGCCCGGACGAGGCTGAGGACAGGGCCTTTTCAGTGGCGGTCATCGGGCGGGGATCATGGGCGGGGCGGTCCTTCCTGTGGCGCGTCACACCCTGGCCCATGCCGGGCAGGCGGTCAAATGCGATGCTGGCAAATCAGCACAGACCTCCGGTTGCCGCCGCGCCGGCCCATCGGGACGGGCCGGCGCGCCTGCCGGCCTGCGTCAGTGCTTGTGCTGCATCCCGCCGGCCTGCGGGCCGCCCGCACCGCCGTGCGACGGGGCGGCGGAGCCGGCGCCCTGCACGTCCACCTGGACGGTCACCGGGCCGGCCTTCTCGAAGGTCAGGGTCAGCGGGAACGCCTTCCCCTGGGCCAGCGGCTGCTTCAGGCCGAACAGCATGACGTGCAGCCCGCCGGGCTGGAGCGCCGTCGCGGAGCCGGGCGCCACCTCGATGGCGTCGACCTGACGCATCTTCATGACGCCGTTGTCCATCAGGTGGGTGTGCAGCTCCGCCTTGTCGGCGGCGGGCGTGCTGGCCGACAGCAGGCGGTCGCCGTCCTGGCCGGAGGTGCTGAGCACCATGTAGGCCGAGCCGTTCCGGGCCGAGGGCGCCGTGGCGCGCGCCCAGGGATGGTCGACCGCGACGGACCCGGCCTTGTAGTCGTGGGCCAGGGCGGTGCCGGCGGTCAGCGCGGTCAGGACGGCGAGCGCCAGGGCATGCTTTTTCATGATGACGGATTCCTGCGAAGGGATTGTTCGGTTCGTTGTTCAGTCGGACAAGGCAGGAACGGTCATCGGCGGGGCACGGGCGTTGGGGCGGAAGCCGCGCGGGCGGCGGCGCTTGCGGGTCCGGCGGGGGAGCCTGCGCAGCGCCCCGGACAGGCGCG
>NZ_JAUJFI010000148.1 GCF_030849505.1 Azospirillum isscasi
CCGCCGGCGGATCGCAGGCGCGCGGGCTGGGCAGGCTGGCCGCGGGGCGCTCGCCGGCGACGATGCGGTGCAGGGCCGGGCGGCGGGCCGCCGCCTGCGCGTCCTCAGGAAAGCCCAGCGCCAGGGTGGCGAGATAGACGGTGGCCAGCCCGCGGTCGGCCTTGGCGCCCTGGCGGATCAGGTCGTCGGCCTGCACGAACAGGGTGTGCAGGGAGGCGTTCGCGCCGAACAGGCGGCTGGACACCACGGCGTCGGCGGGCCGCGTGTGGACCAGCGCGCGGTCGGCCAGCATGGCCATGGCGAAGACCGCCTTGACCACCGTGCCGTGGGCCGCCGGCCCCTGCGAGACGGCGGCGCCGCTCATCCCGTGGAGCGTCGCGGCCAACCGGTCGGCCACCGCCCCCGCCGGGGCCTGGGCGTCGGCGCAGCCGGCCAGAAGATCCGCCTGGAAGGCGCGGAACAGGGCCAGCGTGCCGGGGGGCTTGCCGGTCGGGGCGAGGTTCGGCGGGGGGGCGGTCTGGGCCTGGACGGTCACGGCGTTCCCTCCGCCAACGGAGCCACGGTGAAGCCCTCCCGTCCCAGCCGCACGTCCAGGGCGCCCGCGCCGTCCGGAACCTGCCGGTGGGTGCCGGGCGTGCCGTACAGCGCGTAGACGAAGGTCACGGCGGGGGCTGCGGCGGGGGGCGCGGCGAAGGGCGGCAGGCTGTGCAGAAGCACGCTCTGGCCCGGCACCATCTCCCACGAGGCGATGGCGATCCGGCTGCCGGCCTCGGCGCTCAACGCCTGCCGGTCGCGGAACCAGCCCGCGGCGTCGAGCCCGGCCAGCCGTCCGGCCAGCGCCGGATCGGCGACCCGCACCACATCGACCGCCACCGGGCGGCGCCCGTTGGCGTCGGTATCGGCCTGGATGCGGAGCACGGGGGCATCGGCCTTGCCCGCGCCGGAGACGGGAACACCCGCCGCGCAGCCGCCGAGCGTCGGGGCGCCGAGCATCAGGGCAAGGACCATCAGGACGCGCCTCATGTCAGCCACCGGTGCCGGGAGCGCTCTGGCCGGCGCAGACATAGCCCGCCGGGGTGTGGCGGTACCAGTTGCCGGCGGCTTCGGCGCAGGGTGCCAGCACGCGGTCGTTCCGCTGCGGCTGGGCCACCGCCGCCGGGGCGGCGTCCGGCTCGCGGGCACCGGCGGGACGGTTGGTCAGGACGAAGCCGTCCTCGTCCTCCTCGACGATCATCACGTAGCGGGCGCGCTTGGCGGGGTAGCGGATGCCGACGTCGTACTCGCCGTCGGCCACCTTCTCCAGGATCGCGGCGGGACCGGAGGAATTGAGCGGCGCGCAGCCCGTTCCGGCCAGCAGGACCGGCAGCAGGGCCGCCGCGGCGGTCAGGGGGCGGATCATCGGAATGTTCCTGCTCGTGCCGGGGCTGCTCATGCGGGAATTGCCTTGCGCTGGGCGTTGGCGGCGGCTGCCGCGGGGCCGGCGGCCTCCATCAGGTCGGGCGGGGTCGGCTCGATGCCGGCCTCGGCCAGCGTCCGGTAGACGGACCGCCAGACCAGCTCCGGCACGACGAAGCTGGCGTCGTAATCCTGGACCCAGAAGAACAGGTTGTACTTGCACAGCCACTGGCCGTTGACGCCGCGGATGCCGTCGTAGCGGACGAAGGGCAGGCCGCCCGTGGCGCTGGGCAGCACCTTGTCGGCGGTTTGCAGCGCGTTGGTCAGCAGCCCGCCCATCTGGCCGGGGTCGTGGCGGGCGTCGGCGTAGTATTCCAGCTTCATCGACACCCGCTCGACCGCGCTGAAATTGACGACGGTCGCCTCCGACACCTTGGCGTTGGGCATGGCGACGATGAAGCCGGCGACGTTGCGCACCCGCACCGTGCGCCACGTCATGTCCACCACGACGCCGCGCACCACGTCGGTGATCTGGATGCTGTCGCCGATCTGGAACGGGCGTTCGATGTTCAGGATGATGCCGGAGAAGACGTTGGCGATGTTGGCCTGGATGGCGAGGCCGATGACCATGCCGACGAGGCCGGAGGCGGCCAGCAGGCTGGTGATCGGCTGCTTCAGCACGAAGGCGATGATGCCGCAGCCGGCGAAGCCGAAGACGATCAGGGTGGAGAAGCGGCGGACGATGCCGGGGACCTTGCGCTGGGTGCGGATCTCCAGCGGCGTCCAGACGAAGCGCTCCAGCGTGCGGTCCACCAGGATGGCCGGCACGATCCACCACAGCACGGCGACGCCGTTCACCACCATGGCGATGCCGCTCGGCGGCAGCGTCGCCACCGCCTGATCGAGCGCGATGTTGCCGGCGGACATCAGCAGCAGCGGCCAGGCCAGGATGCGCATGAACAGCGTCTGGATCTTCCAGAACTGGCCGCGGTCGCGGCGGTCCATGAAGGCGGCGAAGACCGCCAGAACGGCGCTGAAGATGGCGATGTAGACGAAGAAGTCGCGGTGGATGAAGTCGCGCGCCGCCGGGGCGTCCGGCGTGGCGACCACGCCGAAATCGACGCGCGAGAAGTCCGGCTGCGGGCGCCCGAAGCCGACGTAGTTGGGATCGCCCTCGCTGCCGACCGAGGCGACGTCCTGCGAGATCCAGGCGCGCGCCAGCCGCCAGCCGGGCGACGGCGCCAGCACCCGCTTGGCGCGGAGCTGGTCGAGCAGGGTGGAGCTTTCGCTCTCGCCTTCCAGCGCGCGGCGGAAGCGGTCGGCGAGGCCGGGATCGGCGGCGGACGCGGTTTCCGCCGCGGCCATCGCCTTCAGCTTCTCCACGAAGTCGTTGGTGTTGACCAGCGACATGCCGAGCACGTCGGTGACGAACATCACCGTGTTGCGGTTCTGCGTCCGGTGGCGGAAGCTGACGCCGACCGTGTGGCTGCCGTAGGGCGGGCGCTGGTCGAAGACGTTCAGGGCGAATCGCCCCTCGATCCGGTAGGCGACGTAGGTGGTGACCTCGCCGCGCTCCTCGCGGTAGGGCTTGCCGAGATCGACCGGCTTGACCGCGTTGGTGAAGACGACGTCCGCCGGGTTGAAGGCGCCGCGGTAGCGGAACCAGACCGTCAGGTTCAGCGTCGCCTCGTTGGCGTCCGGGTTGAGGTCGCGGATCTCGTGGAGCTGGACGCCGGTGTAGATGACGTCCGTCTTGTACATGAAGCGGTCGTTGACGTAGAGCGCCCGGCCCTTGGTCACCTCCTCCAGGAAGTTGGAGACGCCGGCCTCGCGGATCGGCTGGAGCTGGGTCAGCGCCGCCACCGGATTCAGGCCGTTGTAGGTCGCCATCATCACCGGCAGGGTCGCCTGACCGCGGGCGTCGAAGGTCCAGGTGCCGACCGTGCCCTGGAAGGCGGTTTCGGCGCGGTCGTGGCCGGCGATGGCGCGGCGCAGCGCCTCGCCGTCCGGCTTGCCGCCGCCGGCGGGGAGCGCCCTGGCGGCGGCGGTCCTTTCGATGGCCCCGGCGATCAGGTCCACGCCGTCCGCGCCCAGCGCCGCCGCCCAGTCGGGCACCGCGTTGAAGCGCTTGACGTATTGGCCGTAGAAACGCTGCGCCCGCTCGTTCGCCGTGTCGAACAGCACGGGCGAGGACACCAGAAGCCCGTGGCCGTAGGCTTCCGGGGTGAGGGCCTTGGGGTTGGCCTGGGTCTGGGCGACGATCTCGGTGCGGAAGGCGGAGGCCGCCATTTCCGAGCTGCCGGCGATCAGGTTGCGCACCCCGGCGTCGCGCAGCGCCACCACCACCCGCGCGCTGTCCACCGCCGACCCGATGACGACGACGGCGCCGGTCGGCATCTTCTCCTTCACCGCCTGGGCCAGCGCCGGCAGGGCGTTGGCGCCGCCGCGGCCCGGCGCGAAGGTCCATTGGCCGACCAGCTTGGTGCCGAAGCGCTGGAGGATCGCGTCGAACTGCCCGGCCTGCCCGGCGGCCTGCTCGCTGTCCTCGCGGACGATGGCGACGGTCGGCTCGCCCACGACATTGCGGATGTAGTTGGCGAGGAAGCGCGTCTCGTGCGTGCGGTCCAGCGTGATGCTGAACAGCCAGGGGCTGGGCGGCGCGTCCGCCGGGCGGACCAGCGGGCGCGGGGCGATCAGCGGGATCTGCCTCTGGGCGTAGATCGCCGTCGCGCTGTCGGTGGCGTCCGGCGTGTGGCCGATCACCGCGAGGATGGAGGGATCGTTGGCGATGCGCCGGGCGATCTCCAGCGACTTGCCCTTGTCGCCCTCGTCGTCGAAGGGTTTGACCGCCACCGGGCGCCCGCCGACGCCGCCCGCCGCGTTGATGGTGTCGGCGCGCAGCGCGGCACCCTTGCGGACGGCCAGCCCCAGCGCCGCGTCCGGCCCGCTGAGCGGGGCCACGACGGCGATGGTCAGCGGCTCGCGCTCGCTCTCGCCCAGGAAGCCGGCACGGACGATCAGGGAGACCAGCACGGTGACGAGCATCGCCGCCGCCAGGATCAGCGCGAAGCGCGCCTTCTTGGTCAGGTGCGACCAGCGCAGCGGCGGCCGGGAGCGGGGCTGGAGCGAGCTCAGCATGGGGTGGGCCTCGGGCGGTCCGTGTCGGGGTGGAGCAGGGGGAGAGGGGAAACAGCGAGCGCGGCCACTCTCATTGCTCCTGCATCGCGTGCTGGAGGCCGTTGAGGACCGGCGAGAACACGTAATCGAGGATCGTGCGCCGCCCGGTCAGGATGCTGCAGGTCACCCGCACGCCGGGGAACAGCTCGTAGGTCTTGCCGCCGTAGTCGAAGCGGGTCACCGGCAGCTCGACGCGGACCTTGTAGTAGGACTGCTTGTTGGCATCGAGCAGCGTGTCGGGGCTGATCGTCCGCACCCGCCCCTCGATGTGGCCGAAGCGCGAGGCGTCGCCGCCGGCCAGAGTCACCACCACCGGCTGGTCGGGGCGGACATAGCCGATGTCCTGCACCGGCAGGCGGGCGTCCACCACCAGCTTGCCGTCGCGCGGCACCAGCTCCACCACCGTCTCGCCGGCCTTGACCACGGCACCCTTGGTGGAGACGGCCAGCGTCTTGACGATGCCGTCCATGGGTGCCCGCAGGCTGCTGCGGTCCAGGCTGTCCTGGTAGCGGGTCAGGCGCTGCGACAGCTCGTCGTGGTTGCGGCGAGCCTCGTCGAGGGCGTTGCGGCTCTCCTCCTCGTACTTGCGCCCGATCCACACCAGCTTGCTGCGCGCCTCGGCCAGCGCCGCCTCGGCCTGGGCCAGGGTGGCGCGGTCCTCCGCGATGGCGCTGCTGACGCGGGCATCGTCGCGCAGAAGCTCCAGATGCTTCATGCGGTTGGTGATCTCGCGCTTCAGCAGGGTCTCGCTGATGGACAACTGCTCGCGGATCAAGCCTTGGGCCACCTGGGAACCGCCGATGCGCGCCCGGACGGCGGCCATCTGCTGTTCGCGCTGGGCGATGTCCTGGCGCTGGATGTCGAGGTCGGAGGCCAGCCGGTCGCGCCGGGCGCGGAACAGGTCGCGGGTCTGCGCCACCAGATCGGGCCGCTCGCGGAGCAGCCGGTCGGGGAAATCGATGGCCTCGCGGCGCCCGACCTCCGCCTCCAGCCGCGCGGTGTCGGCGGAGAGCGAGCCCAGCCGCAGCTTCAGCTCCTCCAGGTCGGCGCGGATCTTGGTCTGGTCCAGCTCGACCAGCACTTGGCCCGCGGTGACCGAATCGCCTTCCTGCACCAGGATGTCGCGGACGATGCCGCCCTCGAAATGCTGGACCGACTGGTTGTAGGACAGCGGCACCACGTCGCCGGGGGCGCTGCTGGAGACGTTCAGCTCGGCGACGGCGGCCCAGCCGAGGGCGGCGAGAAAGGCGGCGATGCCGACCGCGAACAGGCCGTCGCCGAAGCGGCTTTCGGTTTCATCGGTGCCGGCGCCGGCCAGGGTGACCGGGGCCGTCGCGGCGGGCCCGGAGGCGGGTTTGCGGGTCAGCAGGGGAAGCGGCTTCATGGCGTCACCAGCCCCGCCGCGTCGCGGACCGTTGCCGTGCCGTTCGGCTGGTCGAGGTCGAGCACCAGCGAGGCGCCCTGGAGGATGCGCGGGTCGTGGGAGGCGATGATCACCGTGTGGCCGCTCCGCGCCAGTTCGATCAGCGTGCGGTAGACGGTGGCGGTGCCCTCGGAGTCCAGCCCGTCCGTCGGCTCGTCCAGCAGGATCAGCCGCCCGCCGACCGCGAGCGCGCGGGCCAGCGCCAACCGGCGGCGGTGGCCGGTCGGCAGCTCGTGGCCGAAGTTGCGCAGCGGCGTGTCGAGCCCCTGGGCGCAGTCGGCCACCGTGCGGTCCGCCCCGGCGCGGTGCAGGACGGCGTGAAGCTCCGTCTCCGACAGGCGCGGGTTGGCGAGCAGCAGATTCTCGCGGATGGTCCGGTTGAGGAACACCGGCTCCTGCGGCAGCAGGCCGATCTGCTGGCGCCACCAGGAGGGGGCGAACTTGCGGATGTCCACCCCATCGGCCAGCACCGCGCCCTCCTGCGGGTCGGCCAGCCCGGCGATCAGGCGGATCAGCGTCGATTTGCCGGAGCCGTTGCGGCCCTTCAGCACCAGGATGTTGCCGGCGGGCACCGACAGGTTCAGCCGGCGCAGCAGCGGCGTGACGCCGCCCGGCGGGGTGAAGGTCAGGTCGCGCAGTTCCAGCGTGCCGGCGTAGCGGGGCAGGCTGGTGCCGCCCGGCGGCTCCACCGCCGTGCGGGCGAACTGCTCCAGCCGCGCCTGGGCCTGCCGGGCCATCGCCAGGGATTCGCCGATCTGCGCCAGCCGGGTGAAGGGGGCCAGCGCCCGCCCGACCAATAGGTTGATGCCGATCAGCGACCCGACATCGAGTTCGCCGCGCACCACCAGAACGGCGCCGGTGGCGATGACCGCCACGCCCTGGAGCGCCTGGAGGCTCTGCGCCGCCGACTGGGCGCGGCCCTGGCGCATCGACATGCGCTCGCGCAGGGTGCGCAGCGCCTTCGCCGCGCGCTGCCAGTCGCCGAGCAGCGGCTTGGCGCCGCCGAACAGGGCCACCGCGTCGCGCCCGACGATGGCGGCGGTGACCAGCCCCTGGGCGTCGGCGCCGGCCTGGGCGAGGTCGCGTCCGACCGCCCGCATGTCGGCCTGGGCCAGCAGCCCGGCGGCGATGGCCAGCAGCGTGAAGACGAGGCAGATCGCCGCCAGCGGCCAGGAGATCAGCGCGACCACGACGATGAAGCCCAGCGCGAAGGGCAGGTCGAACAGGGTCGCCAGATTGGCGGAGCCCAGCGCGGAATCGATCTGCTCCGGCGCCCGCAGCGCCTCGCGCCGCGCGGCGTCGCCCTCCGCCGATCCCGCGCCGCTGCGCGCGGTCAGCAGGATGCCGAAGGCCCCGGTGGTCAGCCGCTCGTGCTCGGCGCGCCCGATGCGCCCGGCGATGCCCAGCCGGACGTGGCGGAACAGATGCTCGAAGGCGATGGACAGCACGACGCCGACGGTCAGAGCCGCCAGGGTGGAGTCCACGCCGTGCGTCACGTACCGGTTCAGCACCAGCATCGTGTAGAAGGAGGAGGCCAGCCCCAGCAGGTTCGCCGCCAGCGACGCCGCGAAGACGCGGGCGGTCAGCCGCGGGCTGGCGCGCAGCCGCAGCACCAGCATCCCGATGGCGCCGCCGCTCATCGCTGGTCTCCCGTGCCGCGCCGGCCCGGATCACGGTGCCCCGGATCGCGGAAGGCGCCGCGGCCCGGCGCGGTCAGCTTCGGCATCGGCTTGGTCTGGATGTCGGCGGCGCTCAGCCGGCCCATCGCAGCGAGCAGGCGGTAACCGGCCAGCACCAGCTCCGTCTCCGCCGCGGCGGCGTCGCTGCGCGCGTTGATCAGCGTCGTCTCGCCCGACAGGATGTCGATCAGCGAGCGGGTGCCCAACTCGCGTTCCGACCGCGCCACGTCGAGGAAGCCGGCGGCGAGGCTCGCCTGGTCGTTGAGCAACCGCACCTGGGCGCGGGCGCTTTCCAGCCGGTTCCAACTGTTGCGGACGGTCTCCAGCACCGTGCGTTCCTGATCGGCCCAGGTGGCGTCGGCGGCCCGCAGGTCGGCCTCGGCCACACGGATGCTGTTGAGCGCGGTCAGGCCGGTGTTCAGCGAAAAGGTGACCTGGAGCTTGAACAGAAGCTCGTTCTGCCGCCCGGACTGGCCGGCGACGTCGCGCTTGACGTTGCGCTCCACGAAGCCGTCGATCCGCGGGTAGAGCGTGCGCCCGCGGATCGCCGCCACCGACTCCTGCGCCGCCGCGGTGGTCAGGGCCAGTTCCTGGAGGCGCGGGTTGTGGCGGCGGGCTTCCTCCACCGCCGCGTCCATCGACGGGGGCAGGGTGGCGCGGGTCGCCGCCAGGACCTGGGCGCCATCCACCTGGAAGGGCAGATGGCCGAAGAACGCCTGGAAGCGGCTCAGCGCGTTCTGCGTCGCCTCCTCCGCCGCGACGCGGCGCGCCTGGGCGCCGGCCAACTGGCTCTTGGCCTGGAGGACGTCGGTGGAGAAGCCGAAGCCTTCCTGGAGGCGCACCTCCTCCAGCCCGGTCTGGCGCCGGATGTTGTCCTCCGACTGGCGGGCGAAGGCCAGGAGCTGGTGGGCGCGGACGAGGCCGGCGTAGGCGCCGAGCCCTTCCACCAGCAACTCCTGCCGGGTGCGCTCCACCGCGATGTCGGCGCGCACCAGCGTCACCTGCGCGCGGCGGATGTCCGCGTTGGTCGCGTCGAAATCCCAGATCAATTGCGTTGCCCGGACAGAAAGCTGCGAGGCATTCATGTCCGTGTTGGGCAGGCCGGCGGGCTTGACGGTGTTCTCGCGCCCGCCGTTGGCCGACAGGCTGAGCGTCGGGTACCAGCCGCCATGGCTGACGCGGAGCGCGTTGCGGGCCGCGTCGGCGGCGGCCTCGGCCCCCCGCAGGCGGTCGTGAGTCTCCGTCGCCTTGCCGATCAGCGCCACCACGTCGTCGCGCGGTGAAGCAACCAATGGTTGTGGCGCTCCGGTCAGGAGTGGAAGCGCGACCGCGGCGATAAGACAGAATTTGTGCATGGAGGCCCTGGAGATCGCTGCCCGTCTAAGCCCAACGGCTTACAGCGATGATGATCCTAGTGGATAACTCTCATATTCATTTAGGACAAAACAGTATTCAAATACCTAAAAATGCGACAAATTCTGTCATTCGATCATGAATTTTCTGCGACGTGCACAATCGGCAATGCGTGCGTTGTGACGTCATGTGTATCAGGGGTGTGGGGGGTTGAGCTCCACCCCAGCGTGTGCGCATCGATGCCGTTTTGCACAACCGGAATGTTGTCCGGCGGAATATTGTCCGGCAATCCCAGGCCGGAGGAGAGAAGCGCCGCGAAGTCGAAGCGCCCTTGATCCGCCTGCGGCGACGGGGCCAGCGGCTGGCTGTGCACCTGCGCCGCCGGAGCGGCCTGCACGTCGAAGGCGACGCCGGCCACCAGACGGCTGCTGCCGTCCGCCATGGTCATGCCGGTGGTGCCGAGGACGCGGTTGCCGGCCAGCGTCGCGTCGCTGGCGTCGGCTCCGACGCCGATGGCGCGGATGCCGGCCTCCGCCAGCGTCCGCAGTTCGCCCGGCTGGCTCACCCCGTCGGCGTCGGCATCCTGCCAGACCTGGAGCGTGGCGAAGCTTTCGTCCGCCGCGTCCAGCCGCCCGTCATGGTTGGTGTCGAGCGAGGCGAGCGCCTCCAGGCTGCTGTTGAAGCCTGCGCCGAAATGCTCCGACACCAGCTCGTGCCCGCCGTCGATCCGCCCGTTGCGGTTGTCGTCGCGCACCAGAAGGGCGTTGCCCGCCCCGATCCAGCCGGTGCGGTCGGCCACCCCGTCGCCGCTGACGTCGAACTGGACGCCCTCGGACAGCGCCCGCAGGGACAGCCCGTCGCCGGTCATGTCCAGCACGATGGGGTCGCTGGCGACGGTGGTCAGCTTGATGTTGTCGATGCGCAGGATGGGGTTGACGCTGTTGTCGCTGGTGTCGGAGGTGCCGAAGCCCAGCGACAGGGTGCTGTTGGCCGGGATCACCACGCTGAACTTGCCGCTGGCGCTCGCGTCCTTGGCGAGCAGCCTGACCACGCCGTTGACGCTGACGAAGGCGAAGTCGTGATAGCCGGGGTCGGAGAAGACGAAGGACCAGTCGAAGGTCAGGGTCGTTTCCTTGGTCACCGTCACGCCGGTCGCCAGCTTCATCGCGTGGCCGTAGGACGGGACGGTTCCGGTCGCCGCGGCGATGGAGCCGTGGGCGAGGCCGAGGAAATCCTCAAGAAACGTCGGTGATTTGCCGCCCGCGGAGGTGATCGTGCCCTCGCGCCCGTCGCCCGTCGTGCCCACCGTGGCCCCGCCGGTGTAGCTCCAGCCGGTCAGCCCGCTGTCGAAGGAGCCGTTGGGGACCAGCACGCCGGGATGCAGGGTCACGGTGTCGCTGGCCGCGGAGAAGGCGCTGCCGGCCCCCGTGGTGACGGCGGCCTTCGTGCCGGCGCTGCCCGTTGTCTGGTCCCAGGCGCGGATGGTCAGGGCGCCGTTGACGGTCGCCGGCACCGAGGCGTTGGGCTGGAAATAGAGCCGGTCGGTGGAGCGCAGCAGCAGGGCGGAATCGCTGTCGTTGACCGTGCCGACGAGGCTCCAGGTGGCGCCGTTGTTGGTGGAGAACCACCAGTGGCCATAGCTTTCGTTGGTGCCGGTCAGGGCGATGCCGGTCAGGGCCCCCGCGTCGGTGTCGGTGACGTTGGCCGGGCCGGCGCCGTTCAGCCCGACCAGCTTGGACACCGCGATCCCCGCCGTGCCGGCGGTGGGGGCGGCCAGCGCCTCCGCCGCCACGGTCACGTCCAGGTTGGTGTCCTTCAGGACCGGGGAGGCGTTCGGCGGCGCCACGGTGACGCCGATGGTGGCGCTGGCCGTCAGCGGCCCGCCGGCCCCGCCGTTGCCCAGGTCGTTCACCAGGATCCGGATGCTGTCGGCCCCGGTGTAGGACGACGCGGTGTAGAGCAGCCCGTTGGCGGCGCCGAGCAGTCCGTTGATGGTGGCGAGCGTCGCCCGGATGGTCACGCTGTCCGTGCCGTTGCCGGTGATCTCCGCGTCCCACCCGGCGCTGGCCAGCGTCAGCGCGCCGTGCCCGGCGGTCAGCGTGACCAGCAGCGGCGCCGGGCCGGCGTCGATATCGGAGACCGACAGGCCGGTGACGGCCACCGCCACGCCCTTCACCGTCGTCAGGGCCGCCGTTCCAGCGGTGACCTGCGGCGCGTCGTTGACCGGGGTGACGCTTCCGGTCAGGGCGATGGTCTCGGCGCCGTAGACGGTGCTGCCGCCGACCCCGGTCGTCAGGTTCACGCGGCTCCCGGTGACGGCGGGCGCGCCGCCGTCCTCGATCAGCCGGACGGTCAGAGCCGGGGTGGTGCCGTTCCAGTCGGCGGCGGGCAGGAAGCGCAGTTTCGCGCCGGCGGCGACGACCAGAGCCGAACCTTCCGTCACGGTGCCGACCGCGATCCAGGCGGTGCCGGTCCAGTACTGCCAAGCGCCCTGCGCGGTGGTCGCCGCGTTGCCGACGATGGCGATACCGGTGAAGCCGTTCGCGGCGGATCCGCCGGTCACCGCGTCGTTCGGGTCGGAGAACAGGTGGCCGAACAGGGCGGTGACGGTGGCGCCCGCCGGGTTGGCGGTGTCCTCGGCGACGGATGGCAGGGTGGCCGTGGTGCCCGTCGCCACGGGGGCGTCGTTGACCGCGGCGACGGAGCCCGTCAGGGCGATGGTTCCAGCGCTGTAGACGGTGCTGCCGCCGACGTTGTCCGTCAGGTCCACGCGGCTGCCCGCGACGACGGGTGCGCCGCCGTCTTCGACCAGCCGGACGGTGAGGGCGGGTGTGGTGCCGTTCCAGTTGGCGGCGGGCAGGAAGCGCAGCGCCGTGTTGGCAGCCAGCAGCAGCCCGTTGCTCCCGCTCACCGCACCGATGTCGGCCCAGGCGGTGCCGGTCCAGTACTGCCACAGCCCTTGCGCCGGGACGGTGGCGTTGCCGACCACCACCACGCCGGCCAGCGCGCTGGAGGCCGATCCGCCGCTCACCGCGTCGGCGGCGTCGGAGAACAGGTGGCCGAACAGGCTGGCGACGGTGGCCCCGGCCGGATCGGCGGTGTCCTCCGCGATGGGCGGCAGGGTCGTGGCCGTGCCGGTGGCGACCGGAGCGTCATTGACCGCGCTGACGGCGGTGGTCAGGGCTACGGTGCCGGCGCTGTAGCGGCTGTCCCCGCCGACCGCCGTCAGGGCAACCCGCCCGCCGGTAGTCACGATCCCCTGCGAATCGTCGACCAGCCGGACCGTGAGGGCCGGGGTGGTGCCGTTCCAATTGGCGGCGGGCAAGAAGCGCAGCGTGGCGTCGGCGGCCAGCAGCAGTGCGTCGCCGTCCGACACCACCCCCACGGCGGCCCAGTCCGACCCGGTCCAATACTGCCATTCCCCCTGGGCGGCTTCCATGGGATTGGCGACCACCGCCACGCCGGCGAAGCCGTTCGCGGCGGACCCGCCGGTCACCGCGTCCGCCGTGTCGGAGAACAGGTGGCCGAACAGGCTGGTAACGGTGGCGCCCGTCGGGTTGGCGGTGTCCTCCGCGATGGACGGCAGGGTGGCCGTGGTGCCCGTCGCCACGGGGGCGTCGTTGACCGCGGCGACGGTGCCCGTCAGGGCGATGGTTCCAGCGCTGTAGACGGTGCTGCCGCCGACGTTGTCCGTCAGGTCCACGCGGCTGCCGGCGACGACGGGTGCGCCGCCGTCCTCGACCAGCCGGACGGTGAGGGCGGGTGTGGTGCCGTTCCAGTTGGCGGCGGGCAGGAAGCGCAGCGCCGTGTTGGCAGCCAGCAGCAGCCCGTCGGAGTCGCTTACCGCGCCGATGTCGGTCCAGGCGGTGCCGGTCCAGTACTGCCACAGCCCCTGCGCCGGAACGGCGGCGTTGCCGACCACCACCACGCCGGCCAGCGCGCTGGAGGCCGATCCGCCGCTCACCGCGTCGGCGGCGTCGGAGAAGAGATGACCGAACAGGCTGGCGACGGTGGCGCCCGCCGGATCGGCGGTGTCCTCCGCGATGGACGGCAAGGTCGCCGCCGTGCCGGTGACGACCGGTGCGTCGTTGACCGCGGTGACCGCCGTCGTCAACGCGATGGTGCCGGCGCTGTAGCGGCTGTCCCCGCCCGTGCCCGTCACGTCCGCCCGTTCGCCGTTGGCGACCGGGCCTTGCGAATCGTCGATCAGGCGGACCGTGAGGGCCGGCGTGTTGCCGTTCCAATTGGCGGCGGGCAGGAAGCGCAGCATGGCGTCGGCGGCCAGCAGCAGGGCGTCACCATCCGACACCGCTCCCACGGTGGCCCAGACGGTGCCGGTCCAGTATTGCCATTCTCCATGTGTGGCATCCGTGGGGTTGCCGACCACCGCCACGCCGGCGAAGCCATTGCCGGCGGAGCCGAACACCGCGTCGGTCGGGTCGGAGAACAGCCCGCCGAACAGCGACGCCACGCTGGCGCCCGCCGGATCGGCGCTGTCCTCCGCCACCGCGGCCAGGACCGTCTGCGCGCCGGTCGCCACCGGGGTGCCGTTCACCGGGGTCACCTCCAGCGACAGTCGGGCGATGTCCGCCGACAGGGGCGTGGTGCCGCCGGTGCCGCTCAGGGTGAACAGCCGGTGCCCGGCGCCGCTGAAGCCCTCGGTCCATTCGTCGTTCACGGCCCGCAGCCCGAGCGGCGGCGCCGTGCCGAAGGCCCCGGCGGCGGGCAGGAAGCGCAGCAGGGCGCTGCCCGGAAGGACGAGCGCCGACCCGTCGCCGACCGCTCCCACCGCCAGCCACGCGCTGCTGTCGAGGCTGTACTGCCAGACGCCGAGGGGCGAATCCGGGTTCGCCACCACGGCGACGCCGACCACGCTGCTGCCGGCCTCGCCGGGCCGGAACATCGCCTCGATCAGGTGGAAGACGGCGAAGCCGGCGGGGGCCGCGGTGCCTTCGGCAACCGCCAGCGCCTTCGCGAAGGCCGCCGCGTCGAAGCTGGCCGAGAGGGTGGGGGCCGCCGTGTTGTGCGCGGCCGGGGTGGCAGGGGACACCGGCGACGGCAGGGCGGAGGCCGCGGTCTCGACGGTGCGGGCCGCCTGTTGCTGGATTTGCGCGGCGACGGCGAAGGGGTCGCTCGTCAGCGCCTTGGTGACCGGCGGGGCGGCGGACGGC
>NZ_JAUJFI010000149.1 GCF_030849505.1 Azospirillum isscasi
CGCCCCGCAGCCGGCCCCGGCGCCCGCACAGCCGGCCCCACAATCGTCGTCTTCGGCCACCCCGGCCCGCGCCGCCGACACGCGCAACGGGGCGGAAGCCGTCCGCACGGCCATGTGAAGCCTCCGCGCAGGACCCCCGCTGCCGGGAACGTACAAAAGGGGCCGTCTCGACGGCGCCTTTTTCCGTCCCCATCTTTCTTCCGGCGGCACCCCGTCCCGTGCCGCGGCGGAGGTGCGCCATGATCCCCTTCCCGGCCATTTCGTTCCCGGCGCGGCTGTGCGCCCTCCTCCTGCCCGCCCTGTTGCTGCTGCCCGTCCCGGCGCTGGCCGGCGGCGGCTGGCATGGCGGGAACTTCTTCGGCTTCAGCGTCACGTTGCCGCTGGCCTTCGGCTTTCCGCCGCCCCTCTATGCCCCGCCCCCGCCGCCCGTGGTCTATGTGCCGGTCCCCCAGCCCGCCCCGGCGGCCCCGCTGGCCACCCGGACCTCCCCGACCTACCTCGGCCCCGGCGGGCGCTATTGCCGCGACTTCCGGATGCCCGGCGTCGTCGGCGGACGCCCCGCGACGCTCGTCGGAACGGCCTGCCTGGACCCCGATGGCCAATGGCGGGTGACCGGCTGAGGGCGGGTCAACCCTACCCGCAATATCGGGATATCCCCAGAAGCTGTGGGTAACTCTGTGAGCGAATCCGGGAGCAACCTGTGAGCATGGCCGTGAATCCACGGCCTCCACCGATTTGCCCAAATTTCAGGCATCAGTGAAATGGCGGAATTGCTCAGCTTTTGCGGGTTTCAACGGTTTCAGACGGGTCCGGAAAAACAAAAAAGCAACATTCGGAGAGTCAAGGACGCCGTGCAGGTCAATGTGCATAACTCGGGCTAACCCGAACCATTGGCCGCCCGCACCGTTCCTGCCTTCCCTTGGCCGGAAGGCCGGACGTCATGCGCACAGGCGGGCCAGCAGGTCGGCCAGCCGGTTCCGTTCGTCCGCCGACAGGCGCCCAGTCAGTTCGGCCTCGGCCCGTGCGATGGCCGGCCCCGCCGTCTCCACCACCCGCCGCCCGCTCTCGGCCAGGCTGACGAGGTTGCGGCGGCGGTCCAGGCTGTCCGGACTGCGCAGCAGATAGCCGCGGTCGGTCAGCCGCACGACCACGCCCTGCATGGTGGCGGGGTCCATGGCGATGCTGCGGCCCAGATCGATCTGCGACATCGGCCCGTGCTGGTGCAGCGCCGCCAGCGCCGCCCATTGCGGCGCCGTCAGGTTGAAGTCGGCCAGCGCGTCGCTCAGCATCGCGGTGGCGCGCTGATGGACGCGGCGGATGCGGCTGTGGATGGACTCGGCGGAGACGGTGCAAAGGGCGACGTCGCACCCCTCCCTGCCGTCGGCGGTATCGTTGCCGGCCATTTCGGTCGGGAGCGCCATGAACCCAGCGGCCTCGTGTCTATGAACGACACTTTGGCCTTTAACACCGATCTATGTCGGTTGTGTTTCAGGAGCGGCTTACTACGTTACCGTCTTGAAATATGAGGGAGGTCCGGGTCACTCTGCCGCATGATGGAGCGGCAGCGCGGCCTTTCCGCGGGCCTCCGGCTCCTCCCGGCCGCCCTCCGGATCGCCCTCCAGATCAATAAGCTGGACCATCCGGCGCTCCACCGCGACCAGATACTCGCGCGTTTCCAGGCCACGGCATTCCCGGCTGTGCCGGCGCAGCAAGGTGATGGCCTGATAAGAGGGCGTGCGGTTCCACGGCATGGTCGGCTCGCGCGGAAGAACGGTGGCAAGGGCGCCGATTACAATTGAGAAATATTACGGGAATGCGGGCGGCGCCATGAAAATTCACCGTTGCAATCGGGACCCTGGGTTGCCCGGAACGGTTATGTCTTCCGCCGCCGTGACGCAGCGCGGGCATGCCTGTTTGCCGGATGGGGCAGCTTTGGGAGAGGCGATGCGCATGCATACGACCGGTGCGCTGACGGTGGCGGCGGCTCTCGCCTTTCTGGTGGCCGTGGTGTCCTACGATCCGACGCCCCTGCGCGTCGTCGTGACCGCGCTGTGCTGCGCGCTGGCCGGCTTCTTCCTGGGGCGCCGCTGAAAGGACCCTCCGGGGGCGGAGCAAATTGGAGTTAATCGGCCCGTTAGTCATTGCATCTCACCACCCATGTGGCATGAACGCCTTGTGGAGTTTGAAGGACATCCACGCCGGCGGTCCTTTTGCCTGCTGTTTCCCGCGACGGTTCGAACCGACCGGGCGCGGCGGAGGCTGCCTTCCTTTATCAGACTTCTTTGGCGATGCCCCATTATCTGCGCCTGTTTCTTTTGCTTGTGGCCGCCGTTGTGCCGCTCGCCGCGCTCCAGTTCATGACGCAGCACAGCCTGCGCCAGGATCGGGAGAACGAGGTGCGGAACGAAACCCTGCGCCTTCTCGACCTGCTGGACGCCGAGCAGCAGCGCATCGCCGCGGAAGCGCGGCAGGCGCTGGCGACGATCGTCGAATCCGGCGTGCCGCAGGCGGGATCGCCGACCTGTCAGGACACCATGGACCGGCTGCGCGCCCGCTACCCCGCCTATCTGTCGGTGGAGGTGGCGGACCGGCGGGGCCGGGTGTGGTGCGCGACCGATCCGGTCTCCCTGGGCGTCGATCTCGGCGGCATCCGCAGCTTCCAGAACGCTCTGGCCACCGGCGCCCTGACGACGGGGGAATACGGGCTGCGCGATCCCAACCAGCGCCCAATCCTGCCCTTCCGGCTGGCCTACCCCGCCCCGGACGGGGTGGCGGGCGGGGTGGCGGGCGGGGTGGCGGGCGGGGTTGTGACGGTGCTTCTCGACGCCCGCTGGCTGGAGGAGGATCTGGGCCGCCGTCCGCTTCCCGCCGGCATGGAGATGGTGATCGCCGACCGCCAGGGACATGCCGTGGCGCGCCTGCCGGAGATGCCGGACGCCATCGGCAAGCCCCTGCCAACCCCCATGCTGCAAGCCATGCGGGCGGCGCGGGGCTCGCGGTCGGTCGCCGTCTACGATGACGGCGGGACGGAGCGGATGGTGGTGTCGGCCCCCCTGGACACCGGCAGCCGCGAATCGATGATCGCCATCGGGATCGACCGCGACGCGGCGATGCGTCCGGTCCAGGACAGCATGGTCTTTTCGCTGGCCCTGTTCGGCGGGGTGCTTCTGCTGAGCTGCCTGGGGGCGGCCTGGGGCATGCGGCAGTTCCTGCGCGTGCGCGACCGGATGCTGGAAACCGTGGTCGAGAAGGCGTCGGTCCTGGAGAGCACGACGGACGCCGTGGCCGAACTCGACCGGTCCTGGCGGGTCGTCTTCGTCAACGAGCGGGCACGGGCGCTGCTGCCCGAGTCCGGAGACGCCGTGGGCCGGAACGGGCGCGCCGTCTTCGCGGAGCTGATGGCCGGCGACGCCGGGCGGACGCTGCAGCAGGCCATGGAGAACCGCGAGCCGGTGGAGTTCGAGACCCGGGGGCCGCGCAGCGGCGTCTGGTTCGCCGTCCGCGCCTTCCCCTCGCGCAAGGGGCTTGCCCTCTATTTCCGGGACGCCACGGACCGCCGGCGCCTGGAGGATGAGCGCACGCTCCTCACCCGGCAGTTGGAGGCGGAGCGCAGCCTGATGGAAGCGGTCCTGGAGCACATGCCCTCCGGCCTTCTGGTGGCGGAGGCTCCCATGGGGCGGATCGTCAAGGTCAACGACACCGCGCTGCGCCTGCTCGGCGGTCCGCCGCCGCCCAACGTCGGCTGCGACTGCGGCGGCACGCGGGCCTGCAGCGGCGGCGCCTGCTTCGGCGAGGGGCGCTGCCCGCTCTCCCGCGCCCTGCTGAAGGGCGAGACGCTGGAGCAGGAGGACATGCCCTACACCCGGCCGGACGGGACGGCCATGACCCTGTCGGTCAGCGCCACCCCGGTCCGCGACGCCGGCGGGCGGGTCACCCTGGCGATCTGCACGCTGCGCGACGTCGGCGAGCGCAAGGCGATGGAGCTGGCGCTCCAGCACGCGAAGGAGGAGGCCGACGAGGCCAACCGCGCCAAGTCGAAGTTCCTCGCCGCCGCCAGCCATGACCTGCGCCAGCCGATGCAGTCCATGTTCCTGTTCACCGGCATCCTGCACCGCTTCATCCGCGACGAGCAGGGCCAGCGCAGCCTGGAGATGCTGGAACGCGGTCTGGACACGCTGAAGGGGCTGCTGGACAGCCTGCTCGACGTGTCGCGGCTGGACGCCGGGGCGGTCGATCCGCGGGTGGAGCCCTTCGCCCTGAACGGCTTGCTGGACGAGATCGCCACCTCCTACGCGCCGATCCTGGAAAGCAAGAAGCTGGCCTTCCGCATCGTGCTGGACCGGACGGTGACGGTGCGCAGCGACCGCGTGCTGCTGGGCCGCATGGTGCGCAACCTGCTGGAGAACGCCGTCAAATACACCGAGCGCGGCGGCGTGCAGCTTTCCATCCGCGTTCAGGAGGAGCGGGTGCGGATCGAGGTCGGCGACACCGGCATCGGCATCCCGCCGGATCAGCTGACCCGGATCTTCGCGGAATTCCACCAGATCAACAACCCGGAGCGGGACCGGGCGCGCGGGCTCGGGCTCGGGCTCGCCATCGTCCAGCGCCTGTCGGCGATCCTCGACCATCCGGTGGAGGTGCGGTCCCAACTGGGCCGCGGCTCCGTCTTCGCCGTCACCGTCCCCCTGGCCGCGGTGGAGGCGGTGCCGCCGGCCCCGCCGCCGATGACGGCCTCCCCCTTCACCGGCGGGGCCGAGGCGCCGCGCGCCCTGCTGGTGGACGACGACGCCATCGTCCTGCTGGGGCTGCGCGATATGTTCCGCGAATGGGGCTACGAGGTGCGGATCGCCGGCTCCACCGACGAGGCGGTGGCGAAGGTCGAGGCGGACGGGCGCATGCCCGACGTGATGCTGGTCGATTACCGCCTGCGTGAAGGGCGCGTCGGAACGGAGGCGGTGGTGCGCATCCGCGCCATGGCCGGATGGGACGTGCCCGCCATGGTCCTGACCGGGGAGGCCGGCCCGGAATGCGAGACGGACGCCGCCGCCCATGGGTTGGAGGTGGTCCGCAAGCCTGTGACGCCGCGCCAGCTCCGCCGCGTCCTCGACCGCGCCATGGCGAAACCGGCGGCAACGCCGGCGGGGGCGGAGCGCTTGACGCCGGAAAAGAAAGCGGCCCGCCGTCCGGATGAACGGCGGGCCCTTGAGGTGCAAAACAGGGAGGCACACGCCCTTGGGGCAAAGTCAGAGTAGCAGCGGCGGTTACCCCGCGCGAAAGGGGGAAAGTCGTAGCCTCCGGCGCGTCCGGGGTGCGCCGACGGGAGCGGCCCTCCCCTCCGAAAAAATGACGGCCTCGACAGTTTTCGCTTGAGCGCCGGCTGCGGTACGGCTATATCAGCGCTCCCGCGTCGCCCCAAGGGACGCGGGACAAAGAGCAGACGATGCGCTTGTGGCGGAATTGGTAGACGCGCTAGGTTCAGGTCCTAGTGGCTGAAAGGCCGTGGGGGTTCGAGTCCCTCCAAGCGCACCAACACCTCTTGTGTTGGTCTGAGAGTATAGTGGGGCCATAGCTCAGCTGGGAGAGCGCTACAATGGCATTGTAGAGGTCAGGAGTTCGATCCTCCTTGGCTCCACCATCATGAAGCCGGCAACCTCGACGGGTTGCCGGCTTTTCCTTGTTGTGGCCCCTGCATTCGCACCGACTCCAACAAGGACGCGGCGGACAGAAACCGTGGCCGGCATGGCCGGGTCATGAGGCGTCACTGGTGGAGAGGCGGCTGGTGGAGAGGCGGCAGCCGTTCACGCTGGCGCAGGCCGCGTGACAGGCGCCAGCCGCCCGAAGGTCCAGGTCAGCGCTTCCGGAACCGGGGCGAACAGATCCTTCAGCGGCTTGTGCCGGCGCTGGCGCTGCATCTCGACGAAGACCATCGGATGCGGCATCCGCAGAATGCCGTCGCGCAAGGCGTCCAAGCGGATTTGCGGCGCCCCGCCGGCCTTTGCCCCGGCATACTCGACGATCCGCGCGCGAAAGCTGCCATAGGCATTGCGGCGGGCGTCGAGCAGGAGCTGCCGGTTGAGCCCCAAAGTCTCGCGGGTGTATTCCGCCCGCACCCTGTCCGCCGCGCGCAGACGCGGGAGCGGCACAACCAAGAATTCCCCTTCGATCCAGCCGTGGACCGGATCGTTCGCCAGCAGATCGAGAGTTAGGAAATTCAACGGATTTTCCGTCCGCGGATCAATCAGGGCGTGGCGCCCAACCGGCGGCGGTGTCAGCACCGCGCCGCCGACCCGCGTAACGTCATGCCGCCGACCGCGCGCATCCAGATAAGCGTATTTGTTCGACTTGTAGGTTCCGTTGCAGGGACCACAGGCGAAGACGTAGTTCGACCAGCGGAAGGCTTGATCGGGAAAGAAATCCTTGGGCAGCACATGCTCGATCTCATCCGCCGCGGAATCGTTGCAATACGCGCAGCGCACGGCACCGAAGCACATGTGCTCCAACTCGTCCCGGATCACCTTGAAGGCGGCATCGCCGGCGTTGGGTCCCTTCTTGTTGTCCCATAGGGATTTCCCCCTGGCCACGCGGTCGGCATAGTTGGGTAACCCGTCTATCTCGGCCTGGCGGGAATCGATATAGGTCTGCGTGGCCGGGTCCAGCGTACCGTCGGGAAGCCTTAACATGGCTGCGCGCTCACTCCGGTGCAGTGTCGCTGGCGCGCGACGGCAGCATCGCCCGCAGCTCCGTCATCCGCATAGCATCCCTTTCGCTCAGGCGGCGGTTCAGGGATTTGCGGTTCAAGCGGGACAGTTCCTCACGAGCCTTGCGGCCTTCATCCGACTGCGCCACATCGGCGCCGAACAGCTCGGTGCCGTAGGCGTCGAGAATCGAGCCGTAGATCAACCGGTTCAACGCCGGCCCACTCACCCGCTCCGCCGCTTCCCCGGTGCCGGGGTTCGGCAGCTTCCAGACCGACTTGGCGGCGCGGCAGATGATCGGACTGTGAGTGGTCACAAAGAACTGGATGTTGGGGAACCGCTGAGTGAACCAATGACCGATATCGCGTTGCCAGGAAGGATGGAGGTGGGCATCGACCTCATCGATACTCACAATGCCCGGAATATCTATACCACCTTTTTTAAGGTTGATCGCCTTTGCAACCTTATCTTCTCCATAAATATATACCATTTGGTTGATTATTTCAAATATAGTTGACAGTATTGCTTTGTACCCACTGCTCATTTGCTGGATATCTACTTCATTATCTTCGCCATCGAGCAACGTCACATGCTCGCTCGTCACATCCGTGATTCTCGCCCCAAATGGAAGCAATTTTGTTTCATTAACAAATGCCTTGATCTTCTCCATGAGCCGGCCGGCTGATTTGTCTCCTTCAAGATTTCTGACGTGAAGGGTCTGAATGAGCGCCAAGCCGGCTGACAGCGGAATGTCCTCTCCGAACGCCGAAAGGTGTGGCGCAACGCGCGGAGACGCCTCGAATATCTTTCCAAATCGTCCGTCATCGGTGGAAATTCTACGAAAAGCCCCAAACGACGACGCGAAGCGCACCGAATTTTCGTTCCAAATCGGATTGTCCCGTCTGGGAGTGCCTATCAGTACCCGGCGGGGCCTTTTCTCATCAGCCGGAAAATCTTTAAATTTGACCAAAGCGCTGAAATCTTCAGCGTCACCGTACAACGCTTCCTCGGACGTTTCGTATTCGACAAAATCCTCCTCATACGGAGTTACCGTAATAGATATCTCTCCTCTTTCCTTTCCATTGCGCAGCCAGTTCCGCCAATTCTCTCTGAGGACACGCGCGTCCAACGGTCCGATCAGCGCCAGCGCGATGGAGCGGATGACCGTGGACTTTCCCGATGAGTTCGACCCGATGATCACATGCCAGCCCGGTGCTTCTTCCGGCGTCAGCTCGATCGTGAAATGTTCGAGCGCGCGGATGTTCTTGATTTCCAGCTTGGTGATGTGCATTCGACCCCTCCGAACCATGCGGCGATCCTAGCGGGTTTGCGCGCATCGGGCACGCGCGTTCCAGGTCTCCGCCAGCCTCGGCCCCACCCATAGCATTCCTGACCGTGCCAAGTCCCGCCATCCGCCGGTTGGAGGGAATGTTCCAACTCGACCGCGAAAAGCTGGACGTCGGCATCGACCGGATCATGAACCGCCATCGCGGCGGGATCCTGCCCTTCCTGCGCGACAAGCTGCCCGCCCGCGCGAATCCGCCCGCTTTTTGTTGCTCGTCCGCCGGCGCGGCACGGAATAAGGTTTCGTTAACGAAACACGGGATGCGAGGGTTGGAACCATGCTGCGACTGGGCACGAAGGTCCGGCATCATGGACGGGACGCCATGGTGATCGCGCGGACCCTGGGGGGCCGCCCCTCTTACGATCTGCGGCTCATCGACGGCACCATCGTGAAGTACGCGCAGGAGACGGACTGCGAGGTCCTGCCGCCCGATGCCGGGATCGCCGCGCCCGTCCATGCGGATGGTCATGCAGGCGGGCATCCCGTGGACCGGCCCGCCGCGGGCTGACGGGCGCTCCGGCCTTCCCGGACGGGGGCACGGCTCCAAGGGACCGTTGCCGAAACCCGCCGGTCCGCGCAATATCGCCCGATGGAACGGCTGGACGACGATGAAGGCTGCCCGCGGCGGCGCTGGCGGGTGATCGAGGGTGGCGGGACTCCCTGCGGGGCTTCCGGCCCCGCCCCGGATTGCGGTGCGCCGGCAGGCCGCACCGTGGCGGAGACGGTGGCGCCGGAGGCGGCGGCCCGTCCGGTGCCCGAGGATTACGGGCTGACGCGGGACGATTTGCGGATCTGGTACGCGCCGGGACGGGTCGGGGCTCTGCTGGCCCTGGCGGCGACCGTGTGGATGGCCGGCGTCCAGGCTTACGACGCCGGGCGGCTGTCCGATCCTTGGATCCTGGGCGCCCTGCCCGGCCTGCTCTATGGCGCCATGATCGGTGGATTCGCAGGGCTGGGCCTGTTGGTGCTGGTGCACTGGTGCGACCCTCTGGTCGGCATGGCCTGGCCCGTCTACGCGCGGCTGCGCCGGTACCGCGACGCGCTGGCCGCGGCGGTCGCCGCGGAGCGGAGCGTCAACGAGCGGATGCCCTGACAGCCGCCACCGACCGCCGCCGCCTTCGCTGCCACCGCCGGTGGAAATGCAGGGACTATCCCATTCGAACGATGGTGCTGACGCGCGCAGACCCAATCTGCTTAAGAACAGACAGGAGAAACGCAGTGAACCGATTCGACGAAAAAGTCTATCGCGTGACCAAGCGCCGGGATGGGCCGAGCCTTCAGGAACAGAAGGGTCAACTGCTCCGCCTGAAGCAGGATCTGGAACAGTTCCGGTCCCGCCAAGCGGGCGCCGCGGTCGTCGGCAGCCTGCAGGCACGCATCCGCGAGCTGGAATCCTCGATCTCCCGTGCGGAGGCCGCGGGGATGATGGACCGTGAAGCCCGCCGGTCCCATGGTGGCGAGGAGAATGCGGACCCCGGCGCCGTCCCCGTGCCGGAAAACAGCATGCGGGCCACGTCGAGCCGCTTCCCGCCGCGTGGACGGCCCGGTCGGACCTTCTGAACCGCGGCGGAGCGGCGTTCGAGGGGCAGGACCGTCTCAGCCCTCCGCACCGTCCGGTTGATCCAGATCAGGGCGGGTCTTGATCGAATCTCATACCTTGGGCTTGGTTTTAAGACCTTAGTCTGAACCTGACGTCCGAAGCGAGCGCGCCATCCAAGGCGCCGAAGCGAGACAGCCCAGGGGTACGAGACATGACCTTCTCTGTTGCCGCCACCGCCACCGCCGCCACGGCCGCCGCCATGGCCACCATCGTCCCGCCGCCGGCCCCCACCGCGACGCGCACCCACGAGTCGCGGGCTGCGGAGCCGGTGACGGGCCGCTGCGCCGGTTGCTCGGCGCGGAGCAAGGGGCTGTGCGGGGCGCTGACCACGGGGGATCTGCCGGACCTGTCGGCGGCGTCCCGCCCGCTGGATCTGCTGTCGGCGACCCCGGTGGTGATGGAGGGTGAGGAGGCCACGGCCGTGTTCACCGTCATGTCGGGCATGCTGAAGCTCTACAAGACCCTGCCGGACGGGCGGCAGCAGATCACCGGTTTCGCCACCGCGGGCGACGTGATCGGGCTGGCCGTCGGCACGGGCTACGCCTACACGGCGGAGACGGTCACTGCCTCCACCGTCTGCCGGATGTCGCGGACGGCGCTGCACCGGCTGATGGAGCGGCACCCGGCGGTGCAGGGGCGGCTGCTCGCCATGACCTCGGTGGAGCTGTCGGCGGCGCAGGACCAGATCCTGCTGCTCGGGTGCAAGACGGCGATGGAACGGGTGTCCAGCTTCCTGCTCGCCCTGTCGCGGCGCTCGCGGCCCCTGGCGGACGGCACGCCCAGCGTCTTCCTTCCCATGCCGAAGGTGGACATCGGCGCCTATCTGGGCCTGCGTCCCGAAACGCTGTCGCGCGTGCTGCGCAAGCTGGAGGAGGCAGGGGCGATCACCCGCCTGAGCAACGACCGCATCCGCATCGAGAACCCGGCGGCGCTCGAAGCCACCGCCTGATCCCCGGTTCGGACCGCCATCCTGTTGGCCGCGTTCAGGCCGGTCGGGCTCAGGCCCGGCCCGCCACCGGATAGCCGTCGCCGCCGAAATCCATCCCCACGTCCTTCACGAAGGCCTGCCCGACCCGGCGGTAGCCCAGCCGGGTGAACAGGCCCGCGGCGTCGAGTTTCGGCGCGGTCGCCGCGACGACGCAGCCGCGTTCATCGACCACCACCGACGCGCAGCCCAGCTTCCGGGCCAGCAGGTCGATGCCGTCGGCCTGCGCCGCCGAGGTCGCCGCCGCGTCGAACAGCCCCACCGCGATGAAGATCGGCACGGTCAGCACGCGGATCGCCCCTTCGGCACTGACGCGGTAGCAGAACAGGCCGCGGATGTGGCCGTCGCTCATCTCGCAGGCCATCACGCCGCCGTCGCCGCCGGACCGCAGGAAGAGGGCCACCACCTCCCGCCACTCGTCCAGGGTCATGTCGCGGTGCAGGGTCTGGACGACGGGCAGCGCCTGATCGGCCTGGGTTTTGGCAAGCGGGGCGATGATGAAGCTTCTGGGCATGGGCGGGCGATCCTTTCGCAGGCATCTTCCGCGATGATCCGGCCCACCGCTTTGATTTTGGTCATGCGCCGCACCGGGGGAGCGGCTCCGGGGGAGCGATTGCGCAGAGGCGGTGTTTCAACAGGGCAGCCCCGCCCCGTTGCCGGAGACCGGAGATGAGCCCCTACCCGCCGCCGCCGCAGACGCCCGACGTGCCGATCCCCATGCCGATGCCGCCCGACGCCCCGCCGGACGAGCCGGTGGAAGCCCCGCCGATGCCCGGCGAGCCGCAGGAACCGATATAGGGGGCCGTCAGGGCTTGCGGCGGTAGAGCGCCATCGCGCGTTCGAAAATGCCCGGGGACGAGTAGTCGCCCAGGAACAGGTCGCCCAGCGCCCGGCGCATCCGCGCCCGGATGCGGGAGCGGACGGCGTTGCGCAGCGCCTCCTCCTGCATGTGGCAGCGGCGGCAGAGGTTCTTCGGGCGGGCCTCCGGGTTGCCGGACGGGCGGACCGGGCGCACCACGACCTGCAAATCCCGCGTCTCGGCATACTCCACCACGTCGGGCCAGGCCGCCCGCCGCCCGCGCCCATCGCGCCAGGTCTGGTCGGCGGCGTCGTACCACCGCCCGTCCGGCAGGCAGCGCACGACGGTGCCGCCGGGCCGCCCGCAGCAGCGGCAGCGGTTCTCCCCGCTGGCGCCCTTGCGGTTGGCCGGGTCGAGGTCGGGTCGGAGAATCTTTGCGCGGAGCGGTCTGGTCATGGCTTGATGCCTTGGGGGCCGGAGGTGCCCCTGCGGGACGTGGCTCATGACATGGATGGGCACGGACCGCCAGTGCGAATTTGCGAAAAGGTCTTCAGAGCCCATCCGATGGACACGATCCCCCCAGCCGATTCCGCCGACCCGCATCTGGTGCACGAACTGGCCAGCGCCCACCCAGACGTGGTGACCGCCGCTGCCGCGGGCGTGGCGCGGGTGGCCCATGGCGAGGGGCTGGGGCTGGTTCCGCTCGGCCTGCCGCTGCCCAAAGGCAAGCGCGACCTGCTGGTCCCCGCGGAACGGAAGGAGGCGGTGCTTCTGGAAATCCAGGGAACGCTCGACCGCGCGCAACGGCGCAACGATCTGCTCGCCCAGGGACGCCGCGCGCTGGAAGGCTGGTCCACCAGCTTGCACCCGGCGGAGGACCGGACACGGGTGAAGGCCGTGCGCAGCGACGACCTGCCCTGGCCCGGCCTGCCCGCCCCGGTGCGGCTCCAGGTTTCCCGCGTGCTCGACGCCATGGAGCTGGCCGACCTCGACGACGACGATCTGGCGCTGCGGCTGGAGGGCGACCCGGCGCTTGCCGCCGCGCTGGAGGACGCGCTGTCCCGCACCGCCGCCCGCCTGCACCGTTACGCCGCGGAGGCGGACGGGGCGGCGGAAGGGATGGCGGACTCATGGACCTTCGCGTCGCTGGCCGAGCGGCTGTCCCGCGCCGCCCGCAACCGGCACGGGGTGGACGAGTTGCTGGAGCGCTGGGACCGCGAGTTCGCCGTCTGGCGGCGCGAACGGGCGGAGGCCCGCGGGCGCGCCTATGTGGACCGGCATTTCGACCTCGCCCGCTACGAAAACCTGTTCCCGGTGGCGCGCGGGCTGGGCCGGCGGCTGGTGCTGGTGGTCGGCCCGACCAACTCCGGCAAGACCCACCACGCCATCGAGGCGCTGAAGGGCGCCTATGACGGCCTCTATCTGGCGCCGCTGCGCCTGCTGGCCCTGGAGGTGATGGAGCGGCTGAACGCCGAGGGCACGCCGGCCTCCCTGCTGACCGGGGAGGAGGCGATCGCGACTCCGGGCGCCCGCCACACCGCCTCGACCATCGAGGTGATGGACCCCGACCGCCCGGTCGAGGTGGCGGTGATCGACGAGATCCAGATGCTGGCCGACCCCGACCGCGGCTGGGCCTGGACGGCGGCGCTGATGGGCGCCCCGGCGGAGACCGTCTACATCCTGGGCGCGCCGGAGGCCCGCCCGCTGGTGGAGCGGGTGGCGGCCCATCTGGGCGAGCGGCTGGAGGTGATCGAGCTGGAGCGCAAGGTGCCGCTGACCCTGATCGACCGCCGCCTGACCTGGGAGGAGGTGGCGCCCGGCGACGCCCTGATCGCCTTCTCCCGCCGGGAGATCCATGCCGTGCGCGACACGTTGCGGGCGAAGGGCCTGTCGGTCGCCGCGGTCTACGGCGCGCTGGCGCCGGAGGTGCGGCGGCGCGAGGCCGCGCGCTTCCTGTCCGGGGAGGCCGACGTGGTGGTGGCGACCGACGCCATCGGCATGGGTCTGAACCTGCCCTGCCGCCGCGTGCTGTTCACCGCGCTGGAGAAGTTCGACGGCAACAGCGTCCGCCCGCTGACCGCCACCGAGGTGAAGCAGATCGCCGGGCGCGCCGGGCGCTTCGGCAAGTTCGAGTCGGGAGAATTCGGCGTGGTCGGGCGGGGCACGCCGCAGGCCCTGCGCAGCCTGCTGGAAAAGGCGGACGGGCGGTTGCGGCCCGACGCCCCGCTGGCCGTGCGCCCGACCCGCGCCATGCTGGCCCGTCTGGCCGGCCATGTCGGGACGGAGGAGGCCGTGCTGCTGCTGGACTGCTTCGCCGACGCCCGCACGGCGGGGTCGCCCTACCGGCTGGGCGACCTGTCCGGGATGCGGCGGCTGGCGGCGATGCTGGACGAGCGGCGGCTGGGGCTGTCCGCCAAGCTGGACCTGCTGCTGATCCCCGCCGACCTGGAGGACGAGGCGGAGGCGCGCATCCTCGCCGCCATCGTCGGCGCGGTGGAGGCCGGAGATCCGTCTCCGCTCGGGCGGTTCGTCCCGGCGCGGCTGGACGAGATGGATGGGGCGGCGCTGGAAGGGCTGTCGCGGGCCTGCGACCTCTATTACTGGGCGGCGCGCAAGTTCCCGGCCCTGTTCCCGGAACGCGAGGCGGTGCGCAGCCGCCGCGCCGAGGTCAGCCGGCGTCTGGCCGAGCTGCTCGCCACGCGCGGCGCGCGGTCCGCCGGGC
>NZ_JAUJFI010000015.1 GCF_030849505.1 Azospirillum isscasi
GTCCGCGCGATGACGCGCCACGCAAACCTCAGGCGCCGACCCCTACTTTGCCAAGGCGGTGCTCACCGGAGGCGTACCTATTGCCTGGGGTGGGCCAAGGAAACAGGTCATCTCGTTCATACTGGGTGTCGATCTGGCACATCGTAATCTCCTGTTAGCGCGGTAGTTTGAGTATTTAGCCGCTCGATGCCAGGGAGCTTCGCTGCGATGCACTCTTTAAGATGCCAAAGCCACTACCCAGATAGCGTTCACGCCGGAATATTGCGAGCTGCAACCCGCTCACAGTATAAATAAGCAGACACTTAAAGCGTCTGCTGCAACAGGCTGATACGTGAGAGGTGATAGCGCACGAAGCTCAATAGTTTATCCATGATTTTACAGTGCGTGCGTTGCCTCTCGCGCACTTGATGGCCCCGGATGTTGCAGCATCCGGGGCCTTCTTGTTTAGAGGCAGAAATCATTATGAAAGAAAATTATAGCTGTGATAGCGTTTCTTTGGACATGCCCATGGTTCATTCACCAGGACCAACCCCGATAGATTTTCAGGCCGAGATGATTGCCGACTTGGCAAAGCGGCAAGCGAAGGGGGATCGGATCGACGGTCGGGAGGTCGTCGCGCTTTTGAACCCTGGTGCCGATAACCGCCAAGTTCGGGAATGGCTTGTTCAGAACCGCATCATGAAAGGCGCTGAGTTTGATCAGGCTCTGAAAAGAGAATGGCAGCGTCAAAAAATCGAAAACCGTTTGGGATTTGTTCCCGATACGGTCGTGGCGTTTGTGGAGGGCTATGCCGCTCGTGAGCGGATTGGGACCACATACCGTGGCCTGCTGCAACGCAACAAGCCGGTCACATACGGCAAACTCGTTGATGACAAAGAGTTGGCCAACACCGTGATCAAAGAGGAGGACCGGAGCGACCTCCACATCGACAATTATGTCCGGCTTACAGCGGGCAATCGAACGCAAATCAGCGACTTTCAGCGCGAGTTGCGCCTCCTCTCTGCAGAGTTGGGATTGGGCTACTCGGATAGCAACATTCTTGACGCGGTGCAGGAATGGACGTTGAAGCAACGGGAGGAGCACAAGCTCGCGATCTTCAACCGCATTGCTGGCTGCAAACTCGGCCCGGCGGCGCAAGAGCGCGCGCAAGTGGCGTGGGATGCTCTGGAACGGGCCGCGTTCGACGTATCGGAAACCTGTCCCGGTTTCGCGGTTGCAGTGCTTCGCAAGTTCATCTGGCAGGTCAAGCGCAAGATGCTGGGGTTGCCGGTAACGAACCACCTCATGCCCGTCTTGACCGGCTCCCAGGGCAAGGGCAAGAGCACGTTGGTCCGAAATCTGCTCCGCCCCGTCGAGGAATGCACGGCCCACAGCGACTTCAAACAAATCACCGATGACCGCAACATTCAGCTATGGGAGAATTACGTCATTTTCCTCGACGAGCTTGGGCATGCAAAGCGAGCTGAAATGGATGAGGTCAAAAACATCATCACCGCCGATGTCCTTACCCGACGCCCAATGAGGACCAACGATGTTGAACATGTCGAGCAGCGGGCGACCTTCATCGGTTGCACTAATAAGGGTTTGAGCGAGCTGATCCGGGATGAAACAGGTGTTCGACGCTTTGCCGAACTTGCCTTCACCAACACCCCGGATTGGGACGCGATCAACGCCTTGGATTGGGAACAGATGTGGCGCAGCGTCGATGAGCGGGGACCAGACCCCAGCTCCATCATCGCGGTGGCGTTGGCAACGCAGCAGAGCGCAAATCGGACCATGAGCGCCGTCGAACAATGGGCGCGTCAGGCAAAAGTTGAAGGGAGAAGGCGCGCTGAGGAGCTTCATTCAGTGTTTCGGGAATGGGAGAAAGACAAGTTCCCACGCAATGCCACGGACCTTGCGAGTTGGGGCAAGCAAATGAAGCGCCTTATGCAAAATGACACCGACTTTCCGTGGTCCGCTGGGCGAGACGGTCGTGGCGTGTGGTATTGCAAGGGCGTGGCTGTGTAGGCGGTATGTAGGGAGGGTGTAGGGACTGCCTACACCGTCCTTTTCCAATTGAGTGCTCCCATCTGTGCATTTGATGCTGAAATCACTGGATTTTAATGGGGAAATAGCAGGATTGGCTGTTTGTGTAGGGAGTGTAGGTTATTTCTATTTATTCCCCAGCCAATCGAAAATACCGAAAAACAAGCCTGCGGTAACACAAAGCAGGCTTAAAACGCTACACAGCCTACACTCCCTACACAGCGGGAGTCGGCACCGCGAAGGTCATCATCCGGTTTTGCTTCCTCTTTGCGCGTCTGCCAGCTCCTTTTGCTTCTTGGCAAGCTGTTGCCGCATCTTGTTCACGGTTGCTCGCTTCTTCATGAGCTTTCCTTGCTTGACCAACTCCGCAGCTCGACGGCTCGCGGCATCCGTGGTGCTATCGTCCATTTCCAGCAGACTGGCCGACCATTCCTCGTGAGTAAGCCCCATAACCTCATGCAATCTCATCGCTCGTTCCTCTCTGTTGCGCTTTCCAGCCAGCTATTTACCGTTCGCGCAACCACAAAGAATGCCCGCGTCGGGCTTGATAGTGGCCGCCACGGCTGTAGCATCGAGACCCAGGACTGGCAGATGTATGGAGAGGGCGGAGGACAAGGTGAACGATTTCATCGTTGAAGGGACAGCTCTTGGAAAGCCGATCAGGGTTCGCGTCTTCGCCCAAAACCCGCACCACGCCCAACAGGCAGCGAAGCAACTGACCGGCGATCCGCACATGAGTTTTCGGTCTGTGAAGGCGGTCTGAACATCGTCGGTCTTTGGTGAAATCAAGTTCAGAAACAGCCCTCTGTTCAACTTCCGAGGGTTGAGCGCCAGTGCCATGGCATTAACGTATGTGCGGCAGAACATATGGAGAACGCCATGTCTATTCTGGAAAGCCTGACACTGACGAGCACCGCGAAGCGCATCGACACCAGCCCAGTCGGCACCGCTCGCCGCAAGTTGCTCGACGCCCTGGTCCTTCAGATCGAGGCTGCGACGGCGACCATCAAAGGTGAGGTGTTCATCCGCCGTGTCGGCCGGTGGGTGAACGTGGACGGGACGAAGGAGCGGCGTGACGTTCCGGTTCGTTTCCGGCCCTGGTGGTGGAAGGACGAGGCGGGAACGATCCATCTCCACATCCACTACGGCAACAGGCCGCTCGAACTCAAGCCCGGCAAGTCTGTCATCACCGTGGGCGCGATGGACCGGCTTGTGCCGGTGCTGGAACAGGTTCGTCAAGCCATCATGGCCGGTGAACTCGACAGGTCGATGACCGAGGCGGTCGCGCGGCGGCAGCGCGTGCTGCAGAAGGCGACGACGACCACAGTCGGAAAGGCCACGTAATGACCGACAAGGCGCTGGGGCGTGCGGCAGAAATCGCACGCCTCAACGACCATCTACGCCGAAGCTTCGAAGGCGGTCGGGTGGTCATCACCTCCGGTATCGCGGCACTCGATCCCCTCCACATCAATCTCATTCTGGCCGGAGTGCGGACATTCAATGCCTTCGCGGCAGATAACGACCCCTATGGCGAGCATGATTGCGCGACCCTGATGGTCCGAGGGGTGAGGGTAATGTGGAAGATCGACTACTACGACCCCACGATGACCTATCTGTCATCCGATCCCGCTGATCCCAGCGTGACCGTCCGGGTGTTGACCATCATGCTGGCCGACGAGTTTTGTGGAGTGCGCGCTTGCGAGATGCTGATCCAGACAAATCGAGACTCTGATTGACAGTTTGGCAGAGACTGGCTATCTACCCTCTGTCACTTAGAAAGGAGGGTCTGATGAAGGTAAGTTGGATTACGTTTGAGGGGACGCTAGAGGAGTTCCTGAGTGTCCAACATGCTCTGCCGCAGGGAACAGTTTTCTCTGTCGCTACAGCAGATACGATGCATGAGGAGCCGGAGCTGGCCACGAGTGGCGGCAAGGCAAAGTCACTTCCGCAGCTAAGCAATGAAGATGCAGGGAAGGTGGCGATAGAGTTCGTCAAAAGTCTCCCTGACACCCTCAAGACCGCCTTTTTGACCCTAGTTGAGAGTGAGGATGTGCATCTGGAAAGGGGTGAGTGGGCGAAAAAGCTCGGCTACAGTGACACACAACTCAATGGAACTATGACCCAGCTAAGCGCCCGCGTGGGGGCTGCGATGGTGACCGTACTGGGTGAGGATGCTGTACCGCAAAGTCACAAGGGTGCGCTCTACTGCTTGGTCGAAAAGGGAATGCGGGCAGGGAAGACGGCATTTCGAGTGACGGCGGCTGCTCGCTCTGCGCTGAAAGAAGCGGGGCTTCTATAGGAAATTCCAGCTATGCATGATGGTGCCAAGCGCCGGGAGCAGAGGGATATTCCCCTCCTCTCGGGCGCTCGGCTCGTTTAGGAAAGTTATCCTGTGCGCCGCCGCCCTAGCACAATTCCAGCACATATAGAACAAAAATTGAATAAAAACAATATTTTATGCGCCGGTGCTTTTAACTGAAAATCCCCGTGTCGGCGGTTCGACTCCGTCCCTGGGCACCACTTCATCCCTTCGCGGGACTGTGGTGTCCGAACGCTCCGTCACCCGCGGGGCGTTTTTTGTTGTCCGCATGATTTTGCACGGTGCCCTCCCAGCGCGCGCAGAAGGCGGTGGCGTTCCCATGGCGGCGACCGTATCGTGCGCTCCGCATGGTTCCGGCGCGGATGGCGGGATGATCGATCAGCGGACAAGCGCGTTTCTGGCGGATTTCCTGGCGAAGCCCGGCGGCGATCCGGACCGGCTCGACCGTTTCCTGCTGCACGGCCCCTACCGCGGGCGGCGCGGCGGCAAACCGCGGCTGAAGCTGGCCTTCCACGATTTCTGGCCGGAGTTCGACAAGGGCACGAACTTCTTCATCGAGATCCTGTCCGGCCGCTTCGACCTGTCGGTGGTGGAGGACGACAGCGACCTTGCCATCGTGTCGGTCTTCGGCGGCCGGCACCGCGAGGCGCGCAGCCGCCGCACCCTGTTCTTCACCGGGGAGAACGTGCGTCCGCCGCTGGACCGCTTCGACATGGCGGTGTCCTTCGACCGCATCGACGACCCGCGCCATTTCCGCCTGCCGCTCTACGTCATGCATGCCTACGAGCACATGCGGGAGGGGGCGGTTCCCCATTTCTGCTCCCCGGTCCTGCCGCCAGCACCGCCGACGCGGGCCGCCTTCGCGGAGCGCAGGTTCTGCGCCTTCCTCTACAAGAACCCGAACGGGGAACGCCGCAACCGCTTCTTCCCGGTGCTGGACGGGCGGCGGCGCGTCGATTCGGTGGGCTGGCACCTGAACAACACCGGCAGCGTCGTCAAGATGGGCTGGCTGGCGAAGATCCGCGTCTTCGAGCGCTACCGCTTCGCCTTCGCCTTCGAGAACGCCAGCCACCCCGGCTATCTGACGGAGAAGATCCTGGACGTGTTCCAGGCCGGGGCCGTGCCGCTCTACTGGGGCGACCCCGACCTGGAGCGGGAGGTGGCGGCGGGCAGCTTCATCGACGTGTCGCGTTTCGCCACGGACGAGGAGGCGGTGGAGCACATCCTGGCGCTGGACGACGATTACGACGCCTATTGCGCCCACCGCGCCGTGCCGCCCTTCCTGGGGACGGAGGAGTTCCATTTCGACGCCTACCGCCTCGCCGACTGGATCGAAAGCCGCCTGTAAGGGCCGGATGGGGGAACGATGGCGCGGGTGCTTCTGAATTACGCGGACGGGGCCTTTCTGGCGGCGCAGAAGCGCAACGCCCGGAGCGGGCTGGAGGTCGGCGGTTTCGATTCCGTGGCGATGCTGGGCCGCGGCCACATCGACCCGGCCTTCGTGGAGCGCAACCGCTTCATCCTCGACCAGCCGCGCGGGGCGGGCTACTGGCTGTGGAAGCCCTGGGCGGTCTGGACGCTGCTGCGCGACCATCTGAAAGACGGCGACGTGCTGTTCTATTGCGACAGCGGCGCCCATTTCGTGCACCGCGCCGACCCGGTGATCGAGCTGTGCCGGCAGCGGCGCGACCTGCCCATCCTGCTGTTCACGCTGCAGGACGAGTTCAAGAACCGCGGCTGGACGAAGCGCGACTGCTTCCATTTCATGCGGCTGGACCGGCCCGAATACACCGACGCCACCCAGATCCTGGGGAGTTTCATCGTCTGCGAGCGGACGCCGGAGACCATCGCCTTCGTCTCCGAATGGCTGCGCTTCGCCCAGGACGAGCGCATCCTCACCGACGCGCCGAACGAGTGCGGAAAGCCCAACTACCCGGAGTTCCGCGACCACCGGCACGACCAGAGCATCCTCAGCCTGCTGGCCCGCCGCCGCGGGGTGTCCACGATCCCCGACATCTCGCAATGGGGCGACGACCGGCGCCCGGCGGAGATCCCGCGCATCCTGTTGCACACGCGCTCGCGGGAATAGGGGGCCGCATGGAACCCAACGAAACCGCCGAACGGGCCACAGCGCTGCACCGGCAGGCCGTCGCCGCCCACCGCGAGGGCCGCATCGCGGACGCGGTGCCGCTGTTCCAGCAATCGCTGGCGCTGCGCAAGGATGCGGAGGTCTATCTGGATTTCGGCGCCCTGCTGGCGGCGCTGTCGCACTGGGCCCCGGCGGGGGCGGTCTATGCCGCGGCGCTGAAGCTGGCCCCGGGCTCGCTCGACGCCCATTACGGACTGGCGCTGGCCCACCACGCCCAGGGCCGCCCGGCGGAGGCGGAACCGCATTATCGGACCGTCCTGGCGTCCTGCCCCGGCCTGGGGGAGGCCTGGAACAATCTGGGAGTCGCGCTTCAGGAGCAGGGCCGGCCCGGCGAGGCGGAGGCGGCCTACCGTGCGGCCCTGCGCCACCAGCCGGGGGATGCCGGAACCTGGAAGAATCTGGGGGTCGCCCTGGAGGGGTTGGGCCGGAGCGCGGAGGCGGAGGCGGCCTACCGCGAAGCGCTCGCCCGCAATCCGGACCATGCGGTCACCCTGAACAATCTCGGCGGCCTCGCCCTGGCCGCCGGGCGGCTGGAGGAGGCCGGGGCGGCGGGCCGACGCATGGCGGCGCTGAACCCGGCGGACCGGCTCGCTTGGATGCTGCTGGGCAACGCCGCCCACGCGGCGGGCCGCTGGGCCGAGGCGGTGCGGGTGAACGCGGTGGCGGTCCGGCTGGCGCCGGACGATCCGGCCCCGCGCCGGAATCTCGCCAACGCGCTGGCCGTCTCCGGGCGGCGGGTGGAGGCGGTGGCGGAATACCGGGCGCTCCTGGGGCTCCGGCCCGATTCCCCCGCGGTGGCGGTCGAACTCGCTGTGGAGTTGTGCGGCCTGCACGACACGGCGGGCGCCCTGGCGGTGCTGCGCGGCGTGATCGGGCGGCATCCGGACCATGGGGCGGCGTGGCGTGTTCTGGGGCGGGTCCTGGGGCGGGCCCTGGCCGGCGGCTTCCAGCCGGACGCGGCGCTGGACGCGCTGCGCCGCGCGGTCGCGCTCGATCCCGGCGACCGGGCGGGCTGGGAGGATCTGGGTGCCGTCGCCACGCTGGCGGACCGGATCGCGCTGTCCATCGAGGCCCTTCGCCGCGTCCGCCGGCTCTTTCCCGCCTACAACCCCGCCCTGGCGCAACTGGTGCAGCAGCAGAGACACGCCTGCGAATGGCGCGACCTTCCGGCCCTGGAAAGCGACTTGATCGGGCGGATGCGCGCCGGAGCGCTGGGCGTGCCGCCCTTCGGCCTTCTGGCGGCGGACACGGCCCCGGCGGACCAGCGCGCGGCGGCGGAGCGCTGGGCGCGGCAGAAGGCCGAAGGGGTGGCGGCGGTGGCGCGGCCCGCGGTTCCCGGCGACGGGCGCCTGCGGATCGGCTATCTGTCCGCCGACTTCCACGAGCACGCCACGGCCTATCTGATGGCGGAGCTTCTGGAGCGGCACGACCGGGCGGGGTTCGCCGTCACCGCCTATTCCACCGGCATCGACGACGGCAGCCCGATGCGGCGGCGTCTGACCGCCGCGGTGGAGCGCTTCGTGGACCTGCGCGATCGCTCGGACCTCGACGCCGCGCGGGCCATCGCCGCGGACGGGATCGACATTCTGGTGGACCTGAAGGGCTACACGGCCTTCGCCCGCACGGCGATCCTGGCGGCGCGGCCCGCCCCGGTGCAGGTGAACTGGCTGGGCTATCCCGGCACCATGGGCGCGGACTTCATCGACGTGATCCTGGCCGATGCCGTGACCATCCCGCCGGGTGAGGAGGGGTTCTACAGCGAGGCGGTGCTGCGGCTGCCCCACTGCTACCAGCCCAACGACCGCCACCGGGCCATCGCGGAGCGCACGCCGTCGCGCGCCGAATCCGGCCTGCCCGAGGACGGATTCGTCTTCTGCTGCTTCAACAGCCCCTACAAGCTGACGCCGGCCCTGTTCGACGTCTGGGCGCGGCTGCTGCGCTCCGTGCCGGGGAGCGTGCTGTGGCTCTACGCCGGGAACCCGCTGGTGGCCGGCAACCTGCGGCGGGAGGCGGCGGCCCGCGGCGTGGCGGCGGAGCGTCTGGTCTTCGCGCCGCCGCGTCCCCTGGCGGAGCATCTGGCGCGGCACCGGCTGGCCGATTTGTTCCTCGACACGCTGCCCTACAACGCCCACACCACGGCCAGCGACGCGCTGTGGGCCGGGCTGCCGGTGGTGACCTGCCGCGGCGCGACCTTCGCCGGGCGGGTGGCGGCCAGCCTTCTCACGACGGTGGGCCTGCCGGAACTGGTGACGGAATCGCTGGAGGCGTACGAGGCGCTCGCCCTGGACCTCGCCCGCGGCCCGGACCGGCTGGTCGGGCTGAAGGCACGGCTGGCGGCGGCGCGGGGAACGAGTCCGCTGTTCGACGCCACGCGCTTCGCCGGGGATCTGGAGGACGCCTACCGGACCATCTGGCAACGTTTCGGACCCGCAGGAGACAGGCGATGACGATCACGGACCGGCGGCTTCACATCGTCGTGCCCTACCGCGACCGCGAGACGCATCTGCGGGAATTCGTGCCGCGGATCAGCGCTTACTTCGCAACGCTTCCCGATCCCATCGACTACCGCGTCACCATCGTGGAGCAGGAGGCGGGGCTGCCCTTCAACCGGGGCGCCATCAAGAACGCCGGATTCCTGCTGGGCGAGGCGGAGAGCGGCTACACCTGCCTGCACGACATCGACTATCTGCCCATCGACGCCGATTACGCCTGGGTGGACCGCCCGACCCCCATCCTGTCCTTCGGGGCGGAGCAGCGCCCGGTGGCGCCGGGCCGTTCGGAGCAGACGGTCACCACCGACCTGGAAAGCACCATGGGCGGCGTTCTGCTGATGCCGAACGACGTGTTCCGGCGGATCGACGGCTATTCCAACGCCTATTGGGGGTGGGGTTACGAGGATTTCGACCTGTCGCTGCGCATCCGGTCCCGCCGCATCCCGACCGCGCGGCGGCCCGGGCGGTTCGAGCCGCTGGACCACGACAACGAGGGCTTCAACCCCGACGCCTCGGCCTCGCCCATTTCGCGGGTCAACAAGCGGGTGTTCCAGGCGAACTGGTCCGGCGGGACGATCCCGGAGGAGGACGGGCTGTCCACCCTGTCCTTCGACGTCCTGGACCGCCGCCCCTGCGATGGGGTGCATCTTGGCGCCGAAGGGCGGTGGGAGATCGTGCGCGTCCGCCTGACCATGGCGCCCCTGCCGGGCCAGTTGGCCGCCTTCAAGGCGCGCTGACGCTGTTACCTTTGAGGACAGCGGCGCATCTGCGGGAAGACACCGGCACGCCCGCTTGGCTATAGTGCGGCGCTCGCGGCGTTGTTTGGCCCGCAGAACGACTTCCCACAGAACGACTTCCCGCAGAACGACGAAGCGGAACGGACATGACCAGCCACGAAGACGTCTTCGACGCGCCGGAGACGCGGCAGCCGACCATCCTGGCGGTGTACAACCAGAAGGGCGGCGTCGGCAAGACGACCACCTCGGTGAACCTGGCCCTGGCGCTGGCCGCGCTGGGCAAGAGCGTCGTCCTGATCGACTTCGACCCGCAGAGCAGCGCCACCAGCAACTTCCTGCTCCGGGAAAAGGCGCGTGTCGGCATCAACGACCTGTTGAGCCAGGAAACCTTCGTCGAGGACGCCATCACCCCGACCAGCTTCGACGGGCTGTCGATGATCGTCGGGGCGCGGAAGCTCTATTCGTTGGAGCACGCGCTGGACGCCCGCGGCGGCTCGCAGCGGGGTTTGCGCAAGGCGCTGCACTTCTCGCGCAACCCGCCGGATTATGTGGTGATCGACTGTCCGCCGGCGCTGGGCCATCTGGCGGCGGGCGCGCTGGCGGCGTCGGACCGGCTGGTGCTTCCGGTCTTTCCGGGTCGCTACGCGCTGGACGGGCTGAAGCGCACCCTGTCGGTGGTGGAGCACATCCAGAAGGGCATGAACCCCAACCTGGCGGTGGCCGGTGTCCTGATGCTGTCGATCACCAACGACGAGGTCGGGCGCGATTCGCTGACCCTGCTGCGCTCCGAATATCCGGACCTGATGTTCCGCACGGCGGTGCCCTACGACGTGGACGTGGTGAAGGCGACCTACCGCCGGATGCCCGCCGCGATCTTCAGCCCGGAGGGGCGGACCACCACGCGCTTCCTGGCGCTGGGCTGGGAGATCGTCCATGGCCGCGGCGCCGCCCCGACCGACGAGCAGTTGAAGCCGGCGCAGGACCGCATCCGTGCGTGGCATGCGGACACCGACGCCTCCTACAGCGCCCGCCGCGCGGCGGCCCCGGACGAGGCCGACGAGTCCACGGGCGGCGGCAACGGGCGCGGTGCGTCGGCGGAGGCGCCCGCGGGCGGCGGCGGTCGGGCGCTGATCGCGGCGGTGGTGGGGTTGATCGTCGGGTTTGCCTTGGGCGCCCTGTTCGGTCAGCCGATCCTGGGCGGCCTGCTGGCCGGTCTCGGCGGGTAGGCTACAGCACCGCCTTGCGGGCGGAGAGCAGGATGCTGGTCTCGGTGGAGGCGATGCCGGCGATCTGCCGGACGCGGCGCAGCGTGTCGTCGAACGCCTCTAGCGACTCCGTTTCGATTTCAGCGACCACGTCCCAGCGCCCGTTGGTGGTGTAGACGGTCCGCACCTCCGGAAAGCCGTGCAGGCGGGCGATGACCGTTTCGGCGGCGCGGCCTTCCACCTCGATCATCGTGATGGCCCGGACCATGGCGGGCCGCAGATCCTTGCGCAGAAGCACCGTGAAACCGGCGATGACCCCGCTGCCGACCAGACGGTCGATGCGCGCACGCACGGTCGCGCGCGACACCTTCAGCGCTGCGGCGAGGCCGGCGACGGGCTGGCGCGCGTCGGCGCGGAGAAGCCCCAGGAGGCGGTGGTCCAGGTCGTCCATGCCGGAATGATAAATCGGGCTTTGCAAACTGTCAAAAACGCCGCCGTTCGTTGGCACTTTTCCGTCTTTCTGCCGCCTGTCCCGCCACCGATAGTCATGGAAAGGGTGTTCACACAGGGAGAGGGACGGCATGGCGTCGCTGGAGTCGGCGGATCGGGACGATCCGCGCTTCGTGGAGATCATCGGCGTTCCCATCGAGGCGGGGGCCGGCCATCCCGGCGCCCTGATGGGGCCGGCGGCGCTGCGCACGGCGGGGCTGGTCCGCGCCCTGCGCGATCTCGGGCACGAGGTGCGGGATCTTGGTGATCTGACGCCCGATTCCTGGAGCGATCAGGACCCCGCCACGGCCCGTCTGGCGGAGATCACTGCCTGGTCGCGGGCTCTGGCCGACCGCTCCTACGCCATGATGCGGGCGGGCGGGGTGCCGGTGTTCCTGGGCGGCGACCACAGCCTGTCCATGGGCTCCGTCACCGGGGTGGCCCGCCATTGCCGGGAGGCGGGGAAGCCCCTGTTCGTCCTGTGGCTGGACGCGCACGGCGACTTCAACACGCCGCACACTTCGCCGTCCGGCAACATGCACGGCATGCCGGTGGCCCTGCTGTGCGGGGAGGACGGGTTCGACGCCGTGTTCCCGCCGGAGCAGCGCGCCACCGTGAACCCGGCCCATGTCCATCTGTTCGGCATCCGCTCCCTCGACTCCGGCGAGCGGCGCCTGCTGCGCGCCCGCGGGGTGGACGTGGTGGACATGCGGCTGATCGACGAGCACGGCGTCGGCGTCCACATGCGCCGCATCATCGAGCGGGTGCGGCAAGCCGGCGGCCATCTGCACGTCAGCCTGGACGTGGACTTCCTCGACCCCTCCATCGCGCCCGCGGTGGGAACGGCGGTGCTGGGCGGGGCGACCTACCGCGAGGCGCACCTGATCATGGAGATGCTGCACGACGCGGGCGTCGTCGGCTCCCTGGACGTGGTGGAACTGAACCCCTTCCTGGACGAGCGGGGCAAGAGCGCCCTGCTGCTGGTCGATCTGGTGGCGAGCCTGTTCGGGCGCCGCATCATCGACCCCGCCGTTACCCAGTCGCAGATCGGCGGGCAAGCCGTCTGACGTTCCGACAAGAAACGCACACCGGAGAGAACGCCATGCTTCAGCACGCCGCCGACCTGATCGGGACCGAACACCGCCTGGGCGCCCACAATTACAAGCCTTTGGACGTCGTGCTGTCGCGCGGTGAGGGCGTCTATGTCTGGGACACCGAGGGCAACCGCTATCTCGACTGCCTGTCGGCCTACTCCGCGGTCAACCAGGGCCATTGCCACCCGAAAATCCTGGAGGCGATGGTGCAACAGGCGTCCAAGCTGACGCTGACCTCCCGCGCCTTCCGCAACGATCAGTTGGCGCCGTTCTACGAGGAGTTGGCGGCGCTCACCGGGTCGCACAAGATCCTGCCGATGAACAGCGGGGCGGAGGCGGTCGAATCAGCCATCAAGACGGTGCGCAAGTGGGGCTACGAGGTGCGCGGCGTGCCGGAGAATCAGGCGGAGATCATCGTCTGCTCCGACAATTTCCACGGGCGCACCATCACCATCGTCAGCTTCAGCACCGACCCGGACGCCCGCGGCGGCTTCGGCCCCTTCACGCCGGGCTTCCGCACCGTGCCCTTCGGCGACGCGGCGGCGCTGGAGGCGGCGATGACCGCCAACACGGTGGCCGTCCTGCTGGAGCCGATCCAGGGCGAGGCCGGGGTGGTCATCCCGCCCGCCGGCTATCTGCGCCGGGTGCGCGACCTGTGCACGGAACGCAACGTCGTGATGATCCTGGACGAGATCCAGACCGGCCTGGGGCGCACCGGCAAGCTGCTGGCCGAGGAGCATGAGGGGGTCGAGGCCGACGTGACCTTGATCGGCAAGGCGCTGTCCGGCGGCTTCTACCCGGTGTCGGCGGTGCTGTCGAACTCCGAGGTGCTGGGCGTGCTGAAGCCCGGCCAGCACGGCAGCACCTTCGGCGGCAACCCGCTGGCCTGCGCCGTCGCCCGCGCCGCCATGCGGGTGCTGGTGGAGGAGGGGATGATCGACAACGCCGCCGCCCAGGGCGCCTGGTTCCTGGAGCAACTCGGCGGCATCCGCAGCAACGTGATCCGCGAGGTGCGCGGGCGCGGCCTGATGCTGGCGGTGGAACTGCACCCGGAGGCGGGCGGGGCGCGCCGCTATTGCGAGGCGCTGCGGGCGCGCGGCGTTCTGGCGAAGGACACCCACGACCACACCATCCGCATCGCCCCGCCGCTGGTCATCACCCGCGAACAGGTCGATTGGGCGCTGGAGCAGTTCGACGCCGTTCTGACGGGAACCTCCCTTCCATAAAAGGCGCTTGTGGCCCGCCCCGGCCTCCGCCACGGTGGGGGCGGGCTTTCCAGCAGGCAGCGGTCCGACATGCGCAGCACCATCATCGATCTTCCGTCCGCCACCCCCGGCACCCGGCGGACCCTGACCGTTCAGCGGTTCGGCACGGCGGGCGCGCGGCCCTGCGCCTACATCCAGGCGTCGCTGCACGCCGACGAGATCCCGGCGATGCTGGTGGCCGACAAGCTGCGCCGCATCCTGACCGCGCTGGAGGCCGAAGGGGGGATCGCCGGTGAGGTGATCCTCGTCCCGGTCGCCAACCCGGTGGGGCTGGGCCAGTCGCTGATGGACCATCACCTGGGCCGTTTCGACCAGGACGACGGCAAGAACTTCAACCGCGACTACCCCCACCTGACCGAGGCGGTGGCCGAGCGCGTGGCCGACCGCCTGACCGGGGACGGCGAGGCCAACAAGGCGGCCATCCGCGCCGCCCTGGCCGAATCGCTGGCAGAGCGCACCCCGCGGACCGAGACGGAGCACATGAAGCACCGTCTTCTGGACCTCGCGCTCCAGGCCGATTGGGTGCTGGACCTGCATTGCGACCTGGAAGCGGTGATGCACCTCTACACCCTGACGCCCTCGGCGGAGGCTTTCGCCCCGTTGCAGCGGCTTCTTGGCGCGCAGGCGGTCTTCCTGGCCGAGGAATCCGGCGGCGACCCCTTCGACGAGGCGGTCAGCCGCCCCTGGAACGAGCTTGCCAAGCGCTGGCCCGACCGCCCGATCCCCTTCGGCTGCCATTCCGTGACGGTGGAACTGCGCGGGCAGGCGGACGTGGAGCACGCCCAGGGTGAAGCGGACGCCCAGGCCATCGCCGGCTTCCTCACCCATGTCGGCGTCCTGTCCGGCGAGCCGCCGGCCCTGCCGGAGCCGCTGTGCGCCCCGACCCCGCTGGAATCCTCCGAACCGCTGATCGCCCCGATGGGCGGCGTGGTGGTCTTCCATCACAAGGTCGGCGACCGCGTGGAGGCCGGCGCCGTGGTCGCCGACATCCTGGACCCGCTGACCGGGGAGGTGACCCCGGTGCGCAGCGGGTCGGCGGGTGTGCTCTACGCCCACAGCGCGACCCGCTTCACCCTGGCGGGCAAGCGGATCGCCAAGGTGGCGGGGACGACGCTGCGGCGGACGGGGCCGTTGTTGAGCGCGTAAACGGCTCTATTCTGCGCTTCCATCAGGGGCGCAGTCTCCTCGGAACACGGCGGTGCTCAAGGTTTTCCGGCTCTGCTGGAGACTCCACCGCCTCGTTCATCCGGTTCGCAAGTGGCTTTGGGCCCCAATCTTTCGAATTTGGCTGTCAGTGGAACTGATTCTTGAGCATAGGGTAAAAAGCCGCATGCTGCTCTTTAACCTGCTCAAGGAATTTCTGGCGCTCGGGGGCCCTCATGATGAGATCCTTATGCAAAGGGCTGTTCGCCCAGGTGCTTTCACCATCAAGGGAAAATCCGAAATATTCAGGGTTCAACAGTATTTTATAGGTCAGAAATGAGTGATCATTGGTGAGGCGAAAAGTGGCATTGATCATAAATTGTGGAATGATGACGCCTTACTCAGAAATGGTCTGTCGAATATTCTTGCCATGAGTTGGTTGGTAGTTGCTTGTCGCTTCCATGATGATGTGGTTTATGCCCCGGCGCGCTTGCTCCCGTTGATAGTGGGCATCGGCCTGGATGAAGTGGACATCTTTTCGTGAACAGAATCTGGAGAATTCCCGGCCTCCAGCACCGAGATCGACATTCGTTCCGATAGACACATGCCCCAAGAATTTGCCGTTCGTGATGTTTGCCGTCGTCAGGAAGGCGGTGATGTTGTTTCGGTTGTTTCGGCTTTCGTTGAGTGCTGTGACTGTCCATTTACCAAGGGGTAGGGGAACTTTGGTACGGGAAACCTGGATCGTACCGTCATAGGACGATCCGGTCGGTAGCTGCGAAGCGACGCTGTCAGCGCGAGCTGTGTGAATGGTGAAAAACGCCAAGAATGCCGCGATGGCTGTAAAAAACCGCAAAATGCATCTCCTTCGTATTTGATTTTTGTGAAAGCGCAAGCATAACCAAGAAAAGACTTGGCCAATCGGCAAAGAAAATGCAACTTTAACGTGCTGTAATCGTTAAATGAGAGCTTCCAACGACCGCGGTGGAAGCCTTGTCATAAGGCGCGCTTGACAAACATACCAACCGTTCGGTATGTTTCAGCCCATGCCGCGACCCGCCAAACACCACCCCGAACGCGGCGACGCCCGCGCCCGGCTTCTCGAAGCGGCGCGGGACGTCATCCGCGCCAAGGGCTTTGCGGCGACCTCCGTCGATGATCTCTGCAAGGCGGCGGGGGTCACCAAGGGCGCGTTCTTCCATCATTTCGAGACCAAGGAAGCGCTCGGCGTCGCCGCCGCTGCCTATTGGGCGGAAACCACCTCGGCCTTCTTCGAGAACGCGCCTTACCGCAAGCTCGAAGACCCGCTCGACCGCCTGTTCGGCTATGTCGAGTTCCGCAAGGCGATCATCGACGGGGATCCCGCCGAATTCACCTGCCTCGTCGGGACCATGACGCAGGAGGTCTACGGGTCGCATCCGGCGATCCGTGACGCCTGCGCCGCCAGCATCTTCGGCCACGCGGCGACTCTGGAGCCGGACATCGCGGCGGCCATGGCGGCGCGCGGGATCGAGGCCGACTGGACTCCGGCCAGCCTCGCGCGGCACACCCAGGCCGTTCTCCAGGGCGCCTTCATCCTCGCCAAGGCGACGGGCGACCGTGCCGACGCGCTGGACAGCGTCGATCACCTGAAACGCTACCTCACGCTGCTCTTTTCAACGCCCCGCTCGAAAGGGAATCCCCATGACGGATGTTGAGCGCGACCTCGTTCTGACCCGCAGCCTCGACGCACCGCGTCCCGCGCTGTGGCGCTGCTGGACCGAACCCGAGCTGCTGAAACAGTGGTTCTGCCCCAAGCCCTGGTTCGTGTCCGAGGCGCGGATCGACTTGCGGGCGGGCGGGGAGTTCTTCACGCTGATGAACGGCCCGAACGGCGAATCCTTCGGCGAACCCGGCGTCTTCCTCGACGTGGAGGAGGGCCGGCGTCTGGTCTTCACCGACGCCTTCCGTCCCGGCTGGCGGCCGTCCGGCCGGGCCTTCATGACCGCGGAGGTGCTGTTCGAGGACGCGGGCGCCGGGAAAACCCGCTACACCGCGCGGGCCATGCACTGGAGCGCCGAGGCGCGCGACGAGCACGAGAAAATGGGCTTCCACGAAGGCTGGGGCAAGGCGACCGACCAGCTCGAAGCCCTCGCCAGAACGCTCTGACCCAAAACACTTTGGCCGGAAGAATGGCCGGGAGGAGACGACGCCATGGAACCGACGATCTACCTTTTCTTCAACGGGACCTGCCTGGAAGCGATGACCCACTACGCCGCAACCCTCGGCGGCGAGGTCCTCTACGTGTTCCGCAACGGCGACGCTCCGGATGCGGAAAGCCGGATGCCCGGCGGTGATCATCTTGTGATGAACATGATGGTGAAGCTGGGGGCGGCCAGGGTGATGGCGTCCGACACGCCGGACAGCATGCACAGCAAGCCGCAGGGCTTTGCGGTGTCGATCGCCCCGCCGTCGCTCGCCGAGTTCGACCGTGTTTACGGCGCGCTCGCCAAGGACGCCCGGTCCGTGGAGATGCCACCGGGCGAAACCTTCTGGGCTGAGCGCTTCGCCATGTTCACCGACCGGTTCGGCACGCCCTGGATGCTGAATTACGAAGGCGCGAAGGCCGCTGGCGCGGCGTCCTGACGACGGCATTTGGAAAGGCCCGTGCGGACAAGGGCCTTCCGTTCAAACTTCCGTCCAAACATGGGAGGAACGACATGGCTTACATCGACGGGTTCGTCATCGCGGTTCCGACTGCCAACAGGCGGGCCTTCATCGACCACGCGAGCAAGGCCGACAGCGTGTTCAAGGAGCTCGGCGCAACGCGCATTCTCGAATGCTGGGGCGACGACGTGCCCGACGGCAAGCTCACCGATTTCCGCCGGGCGGTGCAGGCGACGGACGACGAGACCGTCGTCTTCTCCTGGATCGAATGGCCGGACAAGGCCACGCGGGACGCCGCCATGGGGCGGATGGAGGAACTCATGAAGACCGACGAACGGTTCAGTCAGGAGAAGAATCCGATGCCCTTCGACGGAAAGCGGATGATCTTCGGCGGCTTCGCGCCGGTCGTCGAGCTGTGAACGGCGGCCTCAGGGGCGGGTAAGCGCGCCCGCCCCGATGCCGGAAAGCCCGAGATCCGCGGCGGCGCCCCGCATCACCTCCACCGCATCCCGCCTCCTCATGCACCGCCACCCCGCCTCCGCCAGCGCCTCCCGTCGCGCGTCGTCCGCGACCAGGGCGCAGGCCGCCTCGACCAGCCCGTCGTAAGGGGCGAAAGCCATGGCCTCCAGCAGGTCGGGGTCGATCCCGGTGTCGGGGTGGCGCTCGGCCAGAACCGCCTTGCGGTTCGACAGCAGGTGGGAGACGCGGACGATCTCGAAAATGCCCGCCTCGTAGTAATGCAGGTTCAGCACCAGCTTCGCGTCGGCGACGAAGCGGTCGCGCAGGTCGCCGTAATAATGCTGGAGGCTGACCACGGTCAGGCCGCGCTCGCCCAGCGCGTCGAGGATCGCGCGGCGGCGCGGGTTCACGGCACCGTAGAACAGCACGTCGATGCCGGGGGAGGGGCTGTTCGGGATGCGGGTCATCTCGTCCACATGGCCGATGGGGACGTGCCGGGCCCGGATGCCCTGGCGGGCCAGATCGGCGATGTTGCGCGGGCTGTAGTCCCACACCCGGCAGCGGCGCAGCAGGTCCAGGTAATGGGCGTTGCGCGGGTGCAGCGTGGCGATCTGCTCCAGATTGTAGAGGATCGTGCCGCTGGGAAGCCGGTCGCCTTCCTCCGGCGACAGGTCGTGGGCGCCCAGCACGATGGCGCGGCGCCGCCGGCCCACGCGGTTCCAGGCGATGGCCGCGTCGACCCCCAGCCGGCGCAGCGCGAAGCACAGGGTCTCCGCGACCTCTCCGAAGACGCTGGCCCCGGCGTCGCCCAGGCCGTTCTTCTTGATGATGACGATGTCGATTCCGCCGGTCATGCGCCCGCCCCTCCGCTCCGCGCGCCCATCCTAAGGCGCCGGGGGACCGCCGCACAAAAAGAAACCCTCCTTCCCTTGCGGGAAGGAGGGCGTGCAGTCAGGGGACGTCGCGGATGCTTAGGCCGCGACCAGCTCCTCAAGGGAGCGTTCGATGATGTCCAGACCCTCGTCCACCAGCGCGTCCGACGCGGTCAGCGGAACGAGGATGCGGATCACGTTGCCGTAGGTGCCGCAGGACAGCAGGACGAGGCCCTTCTCCGCCGCCTTGGCGACCAGCGCCTTGGTCAGCTCCGCCGCCGGTTCCTTGGTGTCGCGGTCCTTCACCAGCTCCATGGCGATCATGGCGCCCAGGTTGCGCACGTCGCCGATCACCGACAGGGTGTTGCGCTGGGCCATGCTGCGGAAGCGGCCCGCGATGCGCTCGCCCAGGTCGTTGGAGCGCTGGATCAGCTTCTCCTCCTCGATGACGTCCAGCACGGCGAGCGCCGCGGTGGTCGCCAGCGGGCTGCCGGCGTAGGTGCCGCCGATGCCGCCGGGGATCGGGGCGTCCATGATCGCCGCCTTGCCGGTGACCGCCGACAGCGGGAAGCCGCCGGCCAAGCTCTTCGCCATGGTCATCAGGTCGGGCTCGACGCCGGAATGCTCGATGGCGAACATCTTGCCGGTGCGGGCGAAGCCGGTCTGGATCTCGTCGATGATCAGCAGGATGCCGTTGTCGTCGCAGATCTTGCGCAGGGCCTGGAGGAACTCCGGCGGGGCGATGTTGAAGCCGCCCTCACCCTGCACCGGCTCCACGATGATCGCGGCGACGCGGGTGGCGTCCACGTCCGACTTGAAGAGCTGCTCCAGCGCCTTCAGGCTGTCCTGGACGCTGACCCCGCGGTAGGCGTTGGGGAAGGGCGCGTGGTAGACCTCCGCCGGGAAGGGGCCGAAGCCGACCTTGTAGGGCACGACCTTGCCGGTCAGCGCCATCGCCAGCAGCGTGCGGCCGTGGAAGGCGCCGGTGAAGGCGATCACGCCGGGACGGCCCGTGTGGGCGCGGGCGATCTTCACGGCGTTCTCGACGGCTTCCGCGCCCGTGGTGAAGAAGGCGGTCTTCTTCGGCGTGGAACCCGGAACCAGCGCGTTCAGCCGCTCCGCCAGGGTCACGAAGGACTCGTAGGGCGTGACCATGGCGCAGGTGTGGGTGAAGCGGTCCAGCTGGGCCTTCACCGCCTCGACGATCTTCGGATGGCGGTGGCCGGTGTTCAGAACCGCGATGCCGCCCGCGAAGTCGATGAAGCGGTTGCCCTCGACGTCCCACAGCTCGGCGTTCTCGGCGCGGTCCACATAGACCGGCATGGCGTTGGCGAGGCCGCGCGGAACGGCGGCGTTGCGCCGCTCCTGGAAGGACTGGTTGCTCATCTCTAACCCCCGATTGGAAAGGATGGCGTCAGGCGCCCAGGCCGACGCACAGGTACTTGATCTCCAGGAAGTCATCCACGCCGTACTTGGAGCCTTCCCGGCCGATGCCGGACTGCTTGATGCCGCCGAACGGCGCCACCTCGGTCGACAGGATGCCCTCGTTGATGGCGACCATGCCGTATTCGAGCTGCTCCGCCACGCGCCACACCCGGCCGATGTCCCGGCTGTAGAAATAGGCCGCCAGACCGAATTCCGTGTCGTTCGCCATGCGGACGGCGTCGGCCTCCGTCTCGAACTTGAACAGCGGGGCGACCGGGCCGAAGATCTCCTCGCGGGCCACGCGCATCTCCGTCGTGACGCCGGTCAGGATGGTCGGCTCGAAGAAGGTGCCGCCCAGATCGTGGCGCTTGCCGCCGAGCGCCACCGTGGCGCCCTTGGCCACCGCGTCGCCCATCAGCTCCTCGACCTTGTCGATGGCCTGGCTGTTGATCATCGGACCCTGGCTGACCCCGGCCTCCAGGCCGTTGCCGACGCGGATCTGCTTCACCGCCTCGACCAGCTTGGCGGCGAAGGCGTCGTAGACGCCGGCCTGGACCAGCAGACGGTTCGCGCAGACGCAGGTCTGGCCGGAGTTGCGGTACTTGGACGCCAGCGCACCCTTGACCGCCTCGTCCAGGTCGGCGTCGTCGAACACGATGAAGGGCGCGTTGCCGCCCAGTTCCAGCGACACCTTCTTCACCGTGTCGGCGGACTGGCGCATCAGGATCTTGCCGACCTCGGTCGAGCCGGTGAAGGACAGCTTGCGCACGATCGGGTTGGCGGTCAGCTCGCCGCCGATGGCGACGGGGTCGGAGCCGGTGACGATGTTAAACACCCCCGCCGGGACGCCCGCGCGCTCGGCCAGCTCGGCCAGCGCCAGGGCGGACAGCGGCGTGTCCTCCGCCGGCTTGACCACCACGGTGCAGCCGGCGGCCAGCGCCGGGCCGACCTTGCGGGTGATCATGGCGTTGGGGAAGTTCCAGGGCGTGATCGCCGCGACGACGCCGATCGGCTCCTTCAGGACGACGATGCGCTTGTTGCCGGCGAAGGTGGGGATCACGTCGCCGTAGACGCGCTTGCCTTCCTCGGCGAACCACTCGATGAAGCTGGCGCCGTAGGCGACCTCGCCGCGGGCCTCGGCCAGCGGCTTGCCCTGCTCCAGCGTCATCAGGACGGCCAGATCCTCCTGCGCCGCCATGATCAGCTCGAACCAGCGGCGCAGGATTGCCGCGCGCTCCTTGGCGGTCTTGGCGCGCCAGGCGGGCAGGGCTGCGTCGGCGGCGTTGATGGCCTGCCGCGTCTCTTCCGCACCGACGTCGGCGACCCGGGCCAGCTCCTCGCCCGTCGCCGGGTTGGTCACCGCGAAGGTCTTGCCGGAGAAGGCGTCGCGCCACGCGCCGTTCACATAGGCTTGTGTCCGAAGAAGGCTCTGGTCGTTCAGCGACAGCATTGTGATCCGCCTCGATTTGCGATGTGGAAGGAGCGTACCCATGTTTAATAAATTAAACAACCCTAATCGGGTGTTGAGTTTTTGATGACGCACACACGCGAATCCGGTATGCCTTCCGGTCAGGAGTGAGGAACCGATCCATGGATGTGGACGCTGTCGATTTCAACGTGGGCGCGCGCCTGAAGCAGGTGCGGGAAGCGCACGGCCTGTCCCAGCGCCAGTTGGCGCAACGGGCGGGCGTGACCAACGGCACCATTTCGCTGATCGAGCAGAACCGCTGCAGCCCTTCGGTCTCCTCCCTGCGCAAGGTGCTGCAGGGCATCCCGATGACGCTGGCGGAATTTTTCTCCTCCGACGACCTGCCGCCGCGCGAGCAGATCTTCTTCAAGGGCGGCGAGCTGATCGAACTGACCGGTCTGGTGAAGAGCCGGGTCGGCTCCATCTCCTTCCGGCAGGTGGGCGACCTGCGCGGGCGCAACCTTCAGGTCCTGCACGAGAAATACGCCCCCGGCGCCGACACCGGCGGCCGCACCATGCTCCAGCACGATTCGGAGGAGGGTGGGGTCGTCATCAAGGGCCGGATCGAGCTGACGGTCGGCGACCGCAAGGAGATCCTCGGCCCCGGCGACGCTTATCTGTTCGACAGCCGCATCCCGCACCGCTTCCGCAACCTCGGCGAGGAAGAGTGCGAAATCATCAGCGCCTGCACCCCGCCGTATCTGTAATTCCCTCTGTAGTCCCCTCTCTCCCCTGCTCACGCGCAAACGAAGTTTGCGCTGACGCGACAGGCGGACCTTTGGTCCGCCGAAAGCGGGGAGAGGGTTAGGGGGAGGGGGGTGCACTTTTGCCGAACGTACCGCCACGTACACCCTCCTCACCGGCCCTTCGGGCCACCCTCTCCCAAGGGGGGAGAGGGTTGATTTAGCTGAAGTTTAATCGTGGCACGCCGCGGGTGGCGTTCCACGGAACGGGAGTCAGCGCAGATTGCCCTTCAGCCGCTCGTTGCGGCGGCGCAGGGCCTCCAGCGTGGCGAGCAGGATGACCGAGATGGTCGTCAGGATCACCGCCGCCGCCGTGATGGTCGGGCTGATGTTCTCGCGGATGCCGCTGAACATCTCGCGGGGCAGGGTGCGCTGCTCCGGACCGGCCATGAACAGCACCACCACCACCTCGTCGAAGCTGGTGGCGAAGGCGAACAGGGCGCCCGACGCCAAGCCCGGCAGGATCAGCGGCAGGATCACCCGGCGGAAGGCGTAGAGCGGCGACGCGCCGAGCGAGGCGGCGGCGCGGGCCAGATTCATGTCGAAGCTCTGCAGCGTCGCGCTGACCGTGATGACCACGAAGGGCGTGGACAGCGCCGTGTGCGCCAGGATCAGACCGGCGTAGCTGCCGGTCAGTCCGATGGGGGCGAAGAAGAAATACAGGCCGACCGCGGTGATGACGCCGGGCACGACGACCGGCGACAGCACGATGGCCAGCACCAGCGGCTTGAACTTGCTTTTCCACTGGGCGAGGCCGAGCGAGGCCAGCGTGCCCAGCACCATCGACAGGATGGTGGAGGCCACGCCGATGATGACGCTGTTCTTCAGCGACGACACCCAGCGCGGGGAGTTGAGGAAATCCTCGTACCAGCGCAGCGACAGGCCCGGCAGCGGGTAGGTCAGGTAGGAGCCGGAACTGAAGGACAGCGGCATGATCGCCAGGATCGGCGCCATCAGGAAGACCAGCACCAGCGAGGCGACGACGACGGTGGTCGTCCAGGCCGCGCGCTGGCTGGCCGTGCGGGGGGCGTGATTGTCACTCAATTCTTCATCCCTCCCGTGACCTGCTGGCCATGGACCAGCTTTCCATAGACGACGGCCAGCAGCAGCGTGGCGAGCAGGAGCACCGCGCCCAGCGCCGAGGCGAGGCCCCAGTTGACGGTTTCCGTGGTGTAGAAGGCGATGAAGTAGCTGATCATCTGGTCGGCGGCACCACCCACCAGGGCCGGCGTGATGTAGTAGCCGATGGCCAGGATGAAGACGAGCAGGCTGCCCGCCCCGATGCCCGGCACGGTCTGCGGCAGGTAGACCCGCAGGAAGGCGGTGACCGGCGAGGCGCCGAGCGACGCCGCTGCCCGCATGTAGGCCGGGGAGATCGACTTCATGCTGCTGTAGAGCGGCAGGATCATGAAGGGCAGCAGCACATGCGTCATCGCCACATAGACGCCGAAGCGGTTGTAGATCAGCCGCAACGGCTCGTCGATCAGGCCGAGCCAGCGCAGGCTGTCGTTCACGATGCCCTCGCTCTGCAACACGACGATCCAGGCGCAGGTGCGCACCAGAAGCGAGGTCCAGAAGGGCAGCAGCACGAAGATCATCAGCAGGTTCGACTGGCCCGTGGGCAGCGTCGCCAGCATGTAGGCGACCGGGAAGCCCAGGATCAGGCACAGCGCCGTGACGCCGAAGCTGATGGTGAAGGTGCGCCCGAAGACGTCGCGGTAGATCGCCTGCTCTTCCGGTGCGGCGACGATGGCGCCGTCCAGATTGCGGGTCAGGTCGAGCGCGCCCAGCAGGTAGAAGCCGGTGAGCGGCCCGCTGGCGCCCTTGATGGCCGCCCAGGTGGCGCGTTCGCCCCAGGCCGGGTTGATGGCGATCAGCGTGGCCTTGGCGGTGCCGGGGTCCGGCAGGGTCTTCAGGTTGCGCGCCGTGCCCGCCATGATGGTGCGGAACCCGTTCAGCGCGTAGTTCAGCCGCTTGGACGCGATGGCGACGGTGCCGGCGTCGCGCGCCGTCCGGATGTCGCCCGCGAGCGCGGCGAAGGCCGGCTCGCCCGGAACGTCCTTGCCGTCCCAGTCGGCCAGGGCGGCGACGGTGTGGGGCAGGACCTGACGCACCTCCCAATCGTCCACCGACCGCCAGAGCATGCCGGCGATGGGACCGAGGAAGGTGAAGAGAAGGAAGAGGAGAAGCGGCAGAATCAGCGCCAGGGCCTTGAGCCGGCGCGTCCGCTCCGCCCGTTTCAGGCGGCGCTTGAGAGGCACCTCGGACGACGCATCGGCGCCGGCGACGAACGCGGCTGTCATGGGCGGCCTATTTCGAAGAATGCGGTAGAGAGATGTGCGGAGTGGTCGAGGTGGAGCCCCCTCCCTAACCCTCCCCCGCTTCGCAGGGGAGGGGACTTGAAGCCCTCCCCTGCGAAGCGGGGGAGGGTTGGGTGGGGGCTCTGCTCAGCGGCTTACTTCGCCGCCCACTTGTTGAAGCGCTCGGTCAGGCGGTCGATGTTCTCCAGCCAGAAGGGAACGCTGATCTCGACGGCGTTCTTCATGTTGTCCGGAGCGGTCGGCAGATCCTTCAGGACGGCGGGGGCCAGCTTCGACGGGGCGTCCTTGTTGGACGTGCCGTAGGCGATGTTCTCCGACAGCTTGGCCTGGTTCTCCGCCTTGCCGGCGAATTCCAGGAACTTGTAGGCGGCGTCCTTGTTCGGGCTGCCCTTCAGGATGACCCAGCTGTCGATGGTGTAGAGCGCGCCGTTCCACACCATGCCGAAGTTCTTCTTCTCGGCCTTGTTCGCGGCGTCGATGCGGCCGTTGTAGACCGAGGTCATCGCCACCTCGCCCGACGCCAGGAGCTGCGGCGGCTGCGCGCCGGCCTTCCACCAGACGATGTCGTTCTTGATGGTGTCCAGCTTCTTGAACGCGCGCTCCAGACCCTCTTCGGTGCCCAGCACCTTGTAGACGTCCTTCGGCGCGACGCCATCGGCCATCAGGGCGATCTCCAGGGTGGTCTTGGCGCCCTGGCGCAGGCCGCGTTTGCCCGGATACTTCTTGGTGTCGAAGAAGTCGGCCCAGCTCTTCGGCGCGTCCTTCAGCTTGTCCTTGTCGTAGCCGAGCACGAAGTCGTACACGATCGCGCCGACGCCGCAGGCGTCGACGGTCTGCGGCAGGTACGCCTGCTCGCCGCCGATCTTGTTGAACTCCATGGTCTCGAACAGGCCCTCTTCACAACCGACGGCCAGTTCCTCGCTCTCCACCTGCACGACGTCCCAGGTCGCCGCGCCGCCCTGCACCTTGGCGCGCAGCACGCCGATGCCGCCGTCCCAGGACTCGTCGTTCAGCGGGGTGCCGGTCTTCTTGAACGGCTCGAAAAACACCTTCTTCTGGGCTTCCTGATAGGCGCCGCCCCAAGACACGACCGTCAGGTCGCGGGCCTGCGCGGCGGTGGCCAGCGCCACACCGGCGGTGAGCGTCGCAAGGAACCCAACTGCCACCTTAAGCTTCGACATCGTCCCCGTTCCTTCATTATGTATGGTTGCGTCAGGAGGTGGTGCGCCCCCCGGCCCCCCTCCCGGAGAGGCCGGCCGGACGGACGGGTGCCGATCACACGGGATCGAGCGCCCGGCAGTCCTCGGGGCGGAAGCCGATGGACACGCTCTGGCCGTGGCTGAGACCCGCATGGGCGCCCGGCGGCAGCTTGACCATGAATTCCCCGTTGCCGGCGACCTTCAGCACGGCCAGCGCGTGGTCGCCGAGATAGATGGTGTCCTGCACCTGGGCGGGCAGGGCGTTCAGCCCGTCCGGCGCCTGCCCGTCGGTCAGGATGCTGATGCGTTCGGGCCGGACCGACAGCGCGGTGGCCGTGCCCGGGCCGGCCACATTGATCGCCTGGGCCACGACCGAGCCCCCCGCGGCCAGCGCCACCCGGCAGAAGCCCTGTTCGATATTCTCGACGGTGCCGGCCAGCACGTTGTTCTCGCCGATGAAATTGGCGACGAAGCTGTTGACCGGGCGTTCGTACAGCGCGTCCGGCCTGTCGATCTGCTGCACGATGCCGTCGTTGAACACAGCGATGCGGTCCGACATGGTCAGCGCCTCGCTCTGGTCGTGGGTGACGTAGACGACGGTGATGCCCATCGTCTCGTGCAACTGCTTGATCTCAAGCTGCATGTGCTCGCGCAGCCGCTTGTCCAGCGCGCCCAGCGGTTCGTCCATCAGGACGAGCTGCGGGTTGAAGACCAGCGCGCGGGCCAGCGCCACGCGCTGCTGCTGGCCGCCCGAAAGCTGGCCGGGGTGCCGGTGCGCCAGATTCTCCAGCTTGATCATGCGCAGCGCCGACCGCACCCGCTCCTTCACCTCCGCCCGCGGCATCTTGCGCACGGTCAGCGGGAAGGCGACGTTCTCCTCGATCGTCAGGTGGGGGAACAGCGCGTAGTTCTGGAAGACCATGCCGATGTCGCGCTTGTGCGGCGGCATGTTCTTGATCGGCCGGTCGGCGAGATAGATCTCGCCATGGGTCGGAACCTCGAAACCGGCCAGCATCATCAGCGTGGTCGTCTTGCCCGAGCCGGAGGGGCCGAGCAGGGTGACGAACTCGCCCTTCCGGATGTCGAGGTCGAGGTTCTTCACCACGAGGTGCTCGCCGTCGTAGGTCTTCTGCACCCCGACGAAGCGCACCAGTGCCTGTGCGGTCGTGACCATGCCGCCGTCCATCATCCTCCCCCCGTCCGAGCTATCCCGGTCCAGATCCCGCTCCAGGGTTGCGTTCCCGGCACAGGACCTATGCAATGGGTCAGACGGTATACCCGTTTAATAAATTCGACAAGCCCGTTGCTCGCGTCATGATCATTTCAACGGTCTGGCGAAATTTTGTGCATCTGCGAAGGCCATGCACGCGGTTTGAACGGGAGTTTGCTCCTTCCTTGACCGGTTGAGAACCCCGACTTTGGGCGGTTTGGGGTCCGGACGGGCGATTTTGTCCGAGTCGCCCGTCACGCGCCGCGGGCGGGCGGAGAAAAAGGAACGATCCGTTCCACGAGGTCGGTGAATTTTTTCACCAGGGGGGAGCTTTCGTTGCTCCGCCGGGCCAGTTGCAGGGTGGTGAAGGCGTCCGGCGTGTCGAGCGGGCGGTACACCACCCCTTCCAGCGCCACCTGCCGCAACTGGCCGGGCAGAATCGACACGCCCAGCCCGGCGGCGATCAGCCCGATGATGGTGAAGGCTTCCCGGGCGTCCTGCGTCACGTTGGGGCGGAATCCGGCGGCGGCGCAGAGCGCGAAGACCTGCTCGTGCGTGCTGGTGCCGAAATCGGCGGGGTAGAAGACGAAGGGCTCGTCGCGCAGGGCGGCCAGCGGCACGATCTCCCGCCCGGCCAGCGGATGGTCGGCGCGCATCACCGCCAGCAACGGCTCCCGCACGACCTCGTGGAAGCGGAAGGACTCGGGCTCGGGGACGAATCGCGGTTCCCGGATGAAGCCGACGTCCAGCCGGCGGTCGGCCAGCGCCGTCAACTGTTGCTTCGACGGCAGTTCCACCAGCGTCAGATGCACGTCCGGATGGGCGCGGCGGTAGGCGTCGATGATCCGCGGCACCATCGGCAGGAAGGGGGCGGCGGCGGTGAAGCCGACTCGCAGCTCGCCGACCTCTCCCCGCGCGGCGCGGCGGGTCAGCACGGCGGCGCGTTCCGCCCGCGCCAGGATCTCCCGCGCCTCGCCCAGCAGAAGCTGGCCCGGCTCGGTCAGTTCCACCCGGCGCTTGGTGCGTTCGAACAGGCGGGCGCCCAGCTCCGCCTCCAGCGCCTGGATCGACTGGCTGAGCGGCGGCTGCCCGATGCCCAGCCGGGCGGCGGCGCGGCTGAAATGCAGCTCTTCGGCGACGGCGACGAAGTGGCGGAGGTGGCGCAGGTCCATGCGCCCAATCTTATATGTTTTTCATATTAAAGTCTCCTGATAAATGTATTTGAACCATGAAAGCGACCGCGCCATGTTGGGGCGCATCGGACCTAGGGAGACACCAAACATGGCCGCCAAGACCGGAGCCGCCTCCGCGAAGCTCGCATCCTTCACCTGGGAAGACCCGCTGCTTCTCGACGAGCAGTTGACCGAAGACGAGCGGATGATCCGCGACGCCGCGCGGAGCTATTGCCAGGACAAGCTGCTGCCGCGCGTGACCGAGGCCAACCGGCACGAGATCTTCCACCGCGAGATCATGAACGAGATGGGCGAGCTGGGCTTCCTCGGCCCGACCATCGACGGCTATGGCTGCGCGGGCGTCAACTACGTCTCCTACGGTCTGGTCGCCCGCGAGGTGGAGCGGGTGGACAGCGGCTACCGCTCCGCCATGTCGGTGCAGTCCTCGCTGGTCATGCACCCGATCTACGCCTACGGCAGCGAGGCCCAGCGGGAGAAATACCTGCCGAAGCTCGCCACCGGCGAGTGGATCGGCTGCTTCGGCCTGACCGAGCCGGACGCCGGTTCCGACCCCGCGGGCATGAAGACCCGCGCGAAGACGGTCGCGGACGGCTACATCCTCACCGGCTCGAAGATGTGGATCACCAATTCCCCGGTCGCCGACGTCTTCGTCGTCTGGGCGAAGAACGACGCGGGCAAGATCAACGGTTTCGTGCTTGAGAAGGGCATGAAGGGCCTGTCGGCGCCGAAGATCGAGGGCAAGTTCTCGCTCCGCGCCTCGGCCACCGGCGAGATCGTCATGGACGAGGTCTTCGTGCCGGAGGAGAACCGCCTGCCGAACATCGAGGGCATCGTCGGCCCGTTCGGCTGCCTGAACCGCGCCCGCTACGGCATCGCCTGGGGCGCCATGGGGGCCGCGGAGTTCTGCTTCCACGCGGCGCGCCAGTACCAGCTCGACCGCAAGCAGTTCGGGCGTCCGCTGGCGGCGAACCAGATCCCGCAGCTCAAGTTCGCCAACATGCAGACGGAGATCGCTCTGGGCCTCCAGGCCGCGTTGCAGGTCGGGCGTCTGCTCGACGCGGGCAAGGCGGCGCCGGAGATGATCTCGCTCATCAAGCGCAACAACTGCGGCAAGGCCCTGGAGATCGCCCGCGTCGCCCGCGACATGCACGGCGGCAACGGCATCGCCGACGAGTTCCACATCATCCGCCATGTCATGAACCTGGAGGCCGTGAACACCTACGAGGGCACGCACGACATCCACGCCCTGATCCTGGGCCGCGCCATCACCGGCATCCAGGCGTTCAGCGCGTAACGTCTTCAAAAGGGGGCGGGGATTTACCACGAAGACACAAAGGCACAAAGATTCTTGTGAAGAGGCGCTGGCGCTGCGGTCAACTGCCCGAGAAGAGAACACCTCTTTGTGAAATTCTTCGTGTCTTCGTGGTGAGAACCCCCTCAACCGTTTCTGCGCTTCTGTCGGCAGCTTTGTCGAAAAGGATGTGTCCACCATGCCCGGCCCGCTTTCCCATGTCCGTGTCCTGGAACTCTCCCGCGTGCTCGCCGGGCCGTGGGCGGCGCAGACGCTGGCCGATCTCGGCGCGGATGTCATCAAGGTCGAACGGCCCGGCGCCGGGGACGACACGCGCGCCTGGGGTCCCCCCTGGGCCGGGGAGGAGTCGGCCTATTTCCTGTCCACCAACCGCGGCAAGCGGTCGATCACCATCGACTTCGAACGCCCGGAAGGGCAGGAGCTGGTGCGCAAGCTGGCCGCCCAGGCCGACGTCGTCATCGAGAACTTCAAGGTCGGCGGGCTGGTCAAGTACGGGCTGGATTATGACAGCCTGAAGGCGATCAATCCGGGCCTCGTCTACTGTTCGATCACCGGATTCGGGCAGGACGGCCCCTACGCCAAGCGGGCCGGCTACGACTTCATGATCCAGGGCATGGGCGGGCTGATGAGCATCACCGGCCAGCCGGACGCCGAGGCGGGCGGCGGGCCGGTCAAGGTCGGCGTCGCCGTCACCGACGTCTTCACCGGGCTCTACGCCACCATCGGCGTGCTCGGCGCGCTCGCCCACCGCGACCGGACGGGGGAGGGGCAGTGGGTGAACCTCGCCCTGCTCGACGTGCAGGTGGCGGTGCTGGCGAATCAGGCGATGAATTATCTGGTCGGCGGCAAGGCGCCGCAGCGGCTGGGCAACGCGCACCCGAACATCGTGCCCTATCAGGCGTTCGCGACGCTGGACGGCCACATCATCCTGGCGGTCGGCAACGACGGGCAGTTCGCCAAGTTCTGTCAGGTCGCCGGGCGTCCGGAGCTGGCGCAGGACCCGCGCTACGCCACCAACCCGGCCCGAGTCGCCAACCGCAAGGAGCTGGTGCCGATCCTGGAACTGCTGCTGGAGCAGCGCACCAGCCGCGACTGGCTGTCGGCGCTGGAGGCGGTGGGCGTGCCCTGCGGGCCGATCAACGACGTGTCGCAGGTCTTCGCCGACCCGCATGTCCAGGCCCGCAACATTCACCAGGATCTGCCGCACCCCAGCGCCGGGACCGTCCCGACGGTGGCGAGCCCGATCCGCTATTCCGCGACCCCCATCGAGCACACCGTCGCCCCGCCGACGCTCGGCCAGCACACCGACGCCGTGCTGGAAGAGGCGCTCGGCCTATGCGCGGCGGACATCGCGGCCCTGCGGGAGAAGGGCGTGGTCTGAACCGCGCGTTCCCGTCATTTTGCCGCCCTTCATCCCATCCCTCCTCCCGCCGCGTGCGGGGGAGGGATTTTTGCGTGAACCGAGATGACCGCCCTCACCACCCCGTCTTCCGCCGCCACCGACACCCGCCTGGGCATCCTGCTGATGCTGCTGGGCATGTCGCTGTTCACCGTCAACGACGCGCTCGGCAAATGGCTGGTCGCCGACTATCCGGTGGCGATGCTGCTGGCCATCCGCAGCCTGTTCGGCGCGGTGCTGCTGGCCCCGCTGATCCTGCGCGAGGGGGTGCGGTCGGTCTTCGCGGTGAAACGCCTGCCGTTGCATCTTCTGCGCGTCGGCTGCGTGGCGGGAGAGGTCGCCTGCTTCTATTGGGCGGTGCGGTCGCTGCCGCTCGCCAACGTCATGACCATCTACATGGCCGCCCCGCTGATCGTCACCGCCCTGTCGGTGCCGCTGCTGGGCGAGAAGGTGGGCTGGCGCCGCTGGGCCGCGGTGCTGGTCGGCTTCGCGGGCGTGGTGATCGTGCTGAACCCCACGGGCCAGTTCGACGCGCTGCCGTCGCTCATCGCCCTGTCCGGTACGGTGGTCTTCTCCCTCGGCCTGATCTCCACCCGGCTGCTGCGCGATTCCAGCAACCTGTCGCTGGTCAGCTTCCAGACCTTCGGCACCGGCCTGCTGGGCGGCGCGGCGCTGCCTCTGGTGTGGGTGCCGCCGCCGGGGCTGGATTTCCTGCTGCTGGGGGCGCTGGGCGTCACGGCGCTGGCCGGGCACGCGGCGATGAACCGCTCGCTCCAGCTCAGCCCGGCGGCGGTGGTGGTGCCGTTCCAGTATGTGTCGATCGTCTGGGCGGTGGCGCTGGACCTGCTGGTCTGGGGCACCGCGCCGACGCTGCGCATCCTGCTGGGAGCGCTGCTGATCATCGGCAGCGGCCTGTTCGTCTTCCACCGCGAGCAGGCGCTGAATCGCGGTGCCGCGGCGGAGTCCAACGCCGGTGGCGGTCCCGGCGCCTAATCCGGGAAGAAGCGCGGCTCCAGCCGGACGGACACCGGCCCGACCGGCGCCCAGCCGAGCCGCCCGATCACCGCGTTCGACTCCACCGCCCGGCGGCCCGGACCCAGCGACCATGTGACGTGACAGGTCCCGCCGCCGGGCCGGTCGGTGGTTCCGGCGATGGCGACGACCAGCGCCTGGACGCCCTCTCCGTCGTCGGCGAGGCCGACAATGGTCCCCTGGCGCTCCATGGGCAGCGGGTGCCTTGCCCCCACGCCATAGGCCAGCGTGACGTGATGGGCGACGGTGCGGGCGTAGCGCGGGGGAAACAGCGCCAGCAGGCGGGCGCGCTCCGCCTCCGGCAGCGCCCAGCCGACATAGCCCCGGCCGACGTGGCCCCGCTCACGGCTCATGCGGCCTCCCCGGTGCCGCTCAGCGGCGGGCACCTCTCAGGATGTCGTCCATGATCTGGTTGGCTTCCGCGGGGCCGGCAATCAGCTCGATCATGCGGATGGCGGTGTAGCCGGTCCGCGCGTCGCCGACGCCCTCGGACAGCGACTGGCGCGCCGTGCCGGTCAGGGACGCCGTGGTCTGCTGGGTCACGCTCTTCAACTCGCCGCGCAGGCCCAGCGTGTCGGCGATGGTCGAGCATTTGCGCAGGGCGCGGGCCTGGTTCTCCGCCTGCACCATCCGGGCGGTGTCGGCGCCGGGGGCCAGCGTCTCCACGGCGGACAGGATTTCCGTCTCCGCCCCGTCGAGCACCTGGGTGCGCACCAGCTCGTGCACGGACTCCCGGACGGTCTTCAGCCGCTGGTCGAAATCCTTGTTGCGGCTGTGCTCCATGGCGTTGCGCGTGGCCTCCAGGCTGGCCATCAGATCGACGGCGAGGGTCGCCGCGGCCATGCGGTCCACCGTGACGGTTGTGGTGGCGGCGCCGCGCGACCGCTCCTCGATCTGCGCCACCACGGTGCCGCTGAGATCCAGGAACAGAGTGGCGCGGTCGCTGGATTTCTGCCCGAGATCCATGTCCCACAGGCTGCCCAGCAGGATCGACGGATCGGTCAGGCGGGCCGCCGCCAGCAGGACGAACAGCTTCAGCGCCTCCGGGCGGGAGCGCGCGACCTGCCGCCCGATGGTCTGGATGCCCTCCAGATGGTCCTTGTGAAGTTTCTGGATCGGTTTGGGCGACAGGACGGCCTTCAACTCGGACACCGGCTGGGCGATGGTCAGTATCCTGGCGATGTCCTGGATCGTGCGGATGCGGTCGGGGTTCAGCCGCAGGCCGAGATCGTCCACGAAGCGGCCCGCCTCCGCCTCCTCCAGAATGTCGGCCACGGTGGCCGCGGCCATGCTCCAGAAGGCGCGGGCCGGCTCCACCCGCGACGCGCCGTCGCCAAGGGCGGCGGTCACGCCGCGCAGCCGGTCCTTGCCGATCTGGCCTTCCACCAGTGGCCACAGGGAGTTGACCACCCCGCGGTCGATCTTGTTCAGCGGTGCGGGCTGGCCGCCCGTGGGAAGCTGGAACAGGTCTTCGAAGGGTTCGCAGAACAGCCGCTTGAAGGTCGGGCGCCGCTTGGGCCGCACCTCCGCCAGGCGGGGGCGGATCAGCGAGAAGGTGTGCTGGACCTCCGGCAGGTCGCCGATCTGCTGCAGCAGGTCCACCACCTGCCGGAACCGGGCCTCGTCGATGTCCAGCAGCTTGGTGCCGAGGCTGAGGAGGGCATGGGGGTCCATGGTCATGGTCAGGCCGCCTTTGCCTTGATCGCCTCGATCCGCATGACGAGGTCCATGTCGAGCTGGCCGCTGCGCCAGTCCACATAGGCCCTCACCGTCCGGCGGTTCGCGGCCAGAAGCCCGTCCGCCAGCAGCGCGTGGTCGGACTTCTCCTCGTCCTTGGGCAGCAGGGGCAGGACGCGGAACAGCTCGTGCACGGCCATCTCCTGCTCGTGCTTGCTCCGGGTCTGGGCCTCCGCCCAGCTCGCGATGATGAAGTCCCAGCCGTCGAGCAGCCAGGACAGCCGGGTGGTGGCCCGCCGCACCAGCGGGCGCTTGACCTCCCACTGGCGCAGAAGCAGCTCGAAGGCCGCGACGGACTGGTCGAGCTGGTTCACCACGTTGCGGACCTGATTGAGCGTGTGCTCCGCCACCTCCGCGCAGAAGGTGCCGATGGGGGCGGTTTCCGACACGTTGCCGGTGGACCATTCGGTCATGCTGTCGCGGAATTGCAGCAGGTCGCGCGCCAGACGGCGCAGCCGCGCCGGCTTGGGCGAACTGGCGATGCCCACCGGCTCCATGAAGGTCGCCAGCTCGGCCACCCGCGTGTACAGCTCCGTCGGTTCCAGGGCGAGGCTCTGCGCCGCCTTTGTCATGTAGCTGCGGGTGAGCTGCTCGCCCTTCTCGGAACCGAGGCCGGCGCGCAGGATGTCCGACGACTCCAGCCCGACCGCCTTCAGAACCTCCACGATGAGCTGGTAATTGATGAGCAGCCGCTGCTCGTCCTCGTCGCGCAGGGCGGCCTCCGCCGCCTCCACGGCCAGCGGTCCGGCGAGGCCGCAGCGCGCCGCCTGGAGCACCGCCTTGCGGATGTCGTCCGGCGAGCAGCCGTCGCCGCGGCGGATCAGGTCCTGCAACATGCGGTCGTGGACCGTCATGGGAAAGGCGAGCGGCAGGCCCTTCCACGGCACCACATAGACGCCGTGCCCGTCCGAAAGGTTGGGGATCAGGACCTCCAGCAGCTCCCGGTCGTCCTTTCGCACCCGCGTCTGCGCCAGCACCGGGGTCGTGAAGGCCACGGCGGCGCCGCGCTCCTCGAAGGTGGACGGAGCAAAATTAATAAGTGAACGCATGGTTCTCGGGCTGGGAGGGGAGTGAAGGAATGCGTCGCACCAGCCATAGCATGGTCCACTCAATTTTTCGTTAAATCCGTACCAGATCGTCTTTCCCTCTGCCCTTTGTGGGTAGCGCGCCACGCCGCCGGCCTTTTGCCCGTTATTCGGCCAGAGGGTGCTGAGCAGGCAGGGGAGGCGCGGCGGATGGCCGTGGTGAAGTGGATCGGCTATGGGCTGCTGGGGCTGGCGGTGACCGTGGCCGCGGGCATCGGCATCGCGCTGGCCGTCTTCGACTGGAACGACGCCCGCGGCTTCATCGCCCGGCAGGCGTCCAAGGCGCTGAACCGCGAGGTCGCCATCGACGGCGCTTTCAACGTCCGGTTGGGGGACCCGCTGCGCATCCGCGTCGAGGGGCTGCGCATCGCCAACGCGGACTGGAGCGACGAGAAGACCATGGCCGAGCTGCGGGTTCTGGACCTCCAGCTTCGCCTTTGGCCGCTGCTGCGCGGCGACTTCGAATTTCCGGAAATCCGCCTGACCGGCCCCAAGCTGCTGCTGGAGAAGAACCGGGAGGGGGCGGCCAATTGGGCTTTCGGCGGGCCGGACCCGCGCAAGGAGGCCGCGAAGGAGACGGTCAAACCCGAAGACCGTGGCGACCTGCCGATCATCGAAACGCTGCTGGTCGAGGAGGGGCGCGTCCGCTTCCGCGATCCGGTCAGGAAGATCGACATCGACAGCGGAATCAACACCGCCGTCGGCGGCAACGGGGAGCAGGAGGTCCGGCTGGACGGCAAGGGCGATTTCGCCGGCAAGCCCTTCACCCTGACGGCGGCGGGCGGCTCGCTGGAGTATCTGCGCGACGACCCCAAGCCCTACCCGCTGCGGGTGGAAACCGCCATCGGCAAGACCCGCGGCAAGATCGAGGGCTCCATCGCCGAGCCGGTGCTTCTTCAGGGGGTGGACCTGTCGGTGGAGTTGCGCGGCGACGATCTGGCCGACGTCTTTCCGATCCTGGGCATTCCCGTGCCGAAGACGCGGCCCTACGCCATTTCCGGCCATCTGGGGCGCGACGGCGACGTCTGGCGGTTCGAGGGGCTGAACGGCAAGGTGGGGGAAAGCGACCTGTCCGGGCGGGTGGCGGTGGATCTGGGCGGCGACCGCCCGCGGATCATCGGGGACCTCACCTCGCGGAAGCTGGCGGCGGTGGATCTGGCCGGCTTCATCGGCGCCTCTCCGGAAGGGCGGGGCGACTACCCGACCAAGGGGCGGGAACGGATCATCCCGGCCACCGAGGTCCCGCTGGAGAAGCTCCGCACCGCCGACATGGACGTCAAGTTCCGCGGGGAGCATGTGGAGGCGCCCTTCTCCACGCTGGACGATTTGGACGCGCGGGCGAAGCTGGAGAACGGGCGGCTGGTGCTGGACCCGCTGTCGCTGGGCGTCGGCGGCGGGCGGGTGGCGGGAACGGCGGTGCTGGACGGCAGCCGCAAGACCCCGGCGCTGGACGTGAACCTGGATGTCCGGCAGGTGAAGCTGGCCCGGCTGTTCCGCGAGACGCCCTTCGCGAAGGAGATGGGCGGCACGGCCAGCGGGCGCATCCAGTTGAAGGGGCAGGGGGCCACCGTCGCCAACATCCTGGGCGCGTCCGACGGCAAGCTGGGCGTCGCGGTGGACGGCGGGCGGATCACCAGCTACGCGGTCAAGGGGCTGAAGACCAACATCCTGGAAACGCTGGGGGTGGTGCTGTCCGGCGACCAGCCCTTGCCCTTCAACTGCCTGGTCGCCGACGTGACGGTGAAGGACGGGCTGGCGGAAAGCCGGGCGCTGGTGCTCGACACGCCGGAAACGCTGGTGACGGCGGAGGGCACCATCAACCTGCGCAGCGAGGCGATGGACCTGACCGTGCTGGGGCGGGCCAAGAAGCCGCAGATCTTCGCCACCCACGTCCCGGTCCATGTGCGCGGCACGCTGGGCGATCCGGACATCGGCGTCAATCCGGCGGAATCGGCGGCGCGGGGGGCGGCGGCGGTGGCGCTGGGCGTTCTGCTGACTCCGCTGGCCAGCGTCCTGCCTTTTCTTGACCCTGGCAGCAATGAACAGCCACATTGTGGGGAACTCGTCAGGAACGCCCGTTCCCCGTCGAACTCCAGCACCGGCTCCGGCGGTTCCGGCGGAGCCGGCAAGGAACGCGACGCGGCTCCCCCGGGCTCTCCCTCCGGCAAGTCCCAGTAATCACGGATCAACCATCCCCGCAAAAGGCTGCATGACGCTCGATCAGGGATTCGCCTTCGGCATCATCGGCGCGGTGATCGCGCTGCTGATCTGGGACAAGCTGCGCTACGACCTCGTCGCCATGCTGGCGCTGCTGGCGGCGGTGGCCGCCGGGATCGTCAAGCCGGGGGACGCCTTCAAAGGCTTCTCCGACGACATCGTCATCATCGTCGGCTCCGCGCTGGTGGTCAGCGCCGCGGTCGGCCGCTCCGGCATCGTCGAGGAGGCGATGCGCCCCCTCAGCGCCCGCATGAAGACCGTGCCGGCGCAGATCATCGTGCTGACCGGGGCGGTGACCCTGCTGTCCGCGGTGGTCAAGAACATCGGCGCGCTCGCCATTTTCATGCCCATCGCCATGCAGGTGGCGCGGCGCAACGGGACCAAGGTGTCGTCGCTGCTGATGCCCATGGCCTTCGGCTCGCTGCTGGGCGGGCTGATGACGCTGGTCGGCACCTCCCCCAACATCATCGTCAGCCGCCTGCGCAGCGAGATGGTGGGCGAGCCCTTCGGCATGTTCGACTTCACGCCGGTCGGGCTGATCGTCGCGGTGGCGGGCGTCGCCTTCCTGGCGGTCGGCTACCGCCTGCTGCCCAGCGGGCGCCCGGCGGCCTCGGGCAGCGCCGGGGGCTTCTCCATCGACGACTACACGGCGGAGGCGCTCCTGCCGGAGAAGTCCCCCTTCGTCGGCAAGACGGTCGCCGATCTGGAAGCCTACGGCGAGGGCGACGTGACGGTCGCGGCGATCATCCGCGGGCGGCACCGCCGCCACATCCCGTCCGGCCATTGGGTGCTGCTGGCGGGCGACGTGCTGGTGCTGGAGGCCGACACCCAGGCGCTGGCCGACCTCGTGAAGCACGCCGGTCTGGCGCTGATGCACGAGAAGGAGCTGGAGGGGGTGGCGAGCGACGAGGATCTGGCGGTCCTCGAAGCGGTGGTGGAGCCGCGCTCCCCCCTGATCGGCAGCAACGTGGAGGACGTGGAACTGCGGGAGCGCTACGGCGCCAACCTGCTGGCGCTCAGCCGGCGCGGGCGGCCCATCCGCCAGCGGCTGCGCCGCGTGCGCTTCCAGCCGGGCGATCTGGTGGTGCTCCAGGCGCGGGCGGCGGGGCTGTCGGACACGCTGAACGAACTCGGCTGCCTGCCGCTGGCGGAGCGCAACCTGTCCATCGGGCGGCGGCGCAAGCGGCGGATGGCGCTGGCCGTCATGACGGTGACCATCGCCATGGTGGCGACCAGCCTCGTGCCGGTGGCGCTGGCCTTCTTCGGCGCCGCGGTCGCCATGACGGCGCTGCGGGTGGTGACGCTGAAGGAAGCCTACGAGTCGATCGAATGGCCGATCCTGGTGCTGCTGGGTGCCCTGATCCCGGTCAGCGAGGCGTTGCGCACCACCGGCGGGACGGAGCTGATCGCCGGCTGGCTGTCCATCGTCGCGCAGGGGCTTCCGCCGATCGGCGCGCTGGCCCTGATGCTGGTGGCGGCGATGGCGGTCACGCCCTTCCTGAACAACGCGGCGACCGTGCTGGTGATGGCGCCCATCGCGGCCAGCCTCGCCAACCATCTGGGGCTGCGGCCCGATGCCTTCCTGATGGCGGTGGCCGTGGGGGCGGGGTGCGACTTCCTCACCCCCATCGGGCACCAATGCAACACGCTGGTCATGGGACCGGGGGGCTACCGCTTCAGCGACTATGCGCGCCTGGGCCTGCCGCTGTCGCTGATCGTGATCGTGCTGGGCACCGCGGCGATCGCGCTGTTCTGGCCCCTGATGCCGCACTGATGCCGGGGTGACGGCCTGATCCCCGACAAGCCCACGCTCGACAGCGGGGGTGGGGTGGGCCATATACTCGGTTCCCGTTCTGTACCGCTGGCGCGAGCGTTTTCCGATGTCCCATCCCGTCCTGACCGCCCTCCCGCAAAAGTCCCTGCCCAAGCTGGAGGCGGGCAAGAGGTTCGAACTGGTGTCGGAGTTCAAACCGTCCGGCGACCAGCCGCGCGCCATCGGGGAGCTGACCGAGGGGCTGCGCGCGGGCGAGAAGGATCAGGTGCTGCTGGGCGTCACCGGCTCCGGCAAGACCTTCACCATCGCGCATGTCATCCAGCACATCCAGCGCCCCACCCTGGTCCTCGCCCCGAACAAGACGCTGGCGGCGCAGCTCTATGGCGAGATGAAGTCCTTCTTCCCGAACAACGCGGTGGAATACTTCGTCTCCTACTACGACTACTATCAGCCGGAAGCCTATGTTCCGCGCACCGATACCTACATCGAGAAGGAATCCTCGATCAACGAGCAGATCGACCGCATGCGCCACTCGGCGACACGGGCTCTGCTGGAGCGGGACGACGTCATCATCGTGGCGTCGGTGTCCTGCATCTACGGCATCGGCTCGGTCGAGACCTATTCGGAAATGACCGTCGATCTGCGCAAGGGGGAGGTGGTCGCCCAGCCCGACCTGCTGCGCAAGCTGACCGAGCTTCAGTACAAGCGCAACGACGCGGCCTTCGGGCGCGGCCTGTTCCGGGTGCGCGGCGACACGGTGGAGCTGTTCCCCGCCCACATGGAAGACCGCGCGTGGCGCATCTCGCTGTTCGGCGACGAGATCGAGGGCATCCACGAGATCGACCCGCTGACCGGCGAGAAGATCGCCTCCCTGGAGGCCGTCCGCATCTATCCCAACAGCCACTACGTGACGCCCAAGCCGACGCTCAACCAAGCCATCGAGCAGATCAAGCGCGAGCTGAAGATGCGGCTGGAGGAGTTCAACGCCCAGGGCAAGCTGCTGGAGGCGCAGCGGCTGGAGCAGCGCACGACCTTCGACATCGAGATGATGGCGGCCACCGGCGCCTGCGCCGGCATCGAGAACTATTCCCGCTACCTGACGGGCCGCGCGCCGGGCGAGCCGCCGCCGACGCTGTTCGAGTATCTGCCGGGCGACGCGCTTCTGATCGTGGACGAAAGCCACGTCATGGTGCCGCAGATCGGCGGCATGTACCGCGGTGACCGGATGCGCAAGGAAACGCTGTCCGAGTACGGTTTCCGCCTGCCCAGCGCCATGGACAACCGTCCCCTGAAGTTCGAGGAGTGGGAGGGCATGCGCCCGCAGACGGTCTTCGTCTCCGCCACCCCCGGCCCGTGGGAGATGGAGCGCACCGGCGGCGTCTTCGCCGAGCAGGTGGTCCGCCCGACCGGCCTGATCGACCCGGAGGTGATCGTCCGTCCCACCGAAACCCAGGTGGACGACCTGATCCACGAGTGCAAGGAGGTGGTCGCCAAGGGCAACCGCGTGCTGGTCACCACCCTGACCAAGAAGATGGCGGAGGCCCTGACCGAATACATGCACGAGGCGGGTCTGCGGGTGCGCTACATCCACTCCGACGTGGAGACGCTGGAGCGCATCGAGATCATCCGCGACCTGCGGCTCGGCGCCTACGACGTGCTGGTCGGCATCAACCTGCTGCGCGAGGGGCTGGACATCCCCGAATGCTCGCTGGTCGCCATCCTGGACGCGGACAAGGAGGGCTATCTGCGCTCCAAGACCTCGCTGATCCAGACCATCGGGCGCGCCGCGCGCAACATCGAGGGCCGGGCGATCCTCTACGCCGACCGGATCACCGGCAGCATGCAGTACGCCATCGACGAGACGGCCCGCCGCCGCGAGAAGCAGCAGGCGTACAATCTGGAGCACGGCATCACGCCGGAATCCGTGAAGAAGGCCATCGGCGACATCCTGGAGAGCGTGTACGAGCGCGGCGACCACGTCACCGTGAAGACCGGCCTGAACGCGACGGAACTGGTCGGCCACAATCTGAAGTCCGTCATGGCCGACATCGAGAAGCGCATGAAGGCCGCCGCCGCCGACCTGGAATTCGAGGAGGCCGCCCGCCTGCGCGACGAGCTGCGCCGGCTGGAGGCGATGGATCTCGGGCTGGAGCAGCCCGGCAGCATCGGCATCAGCTCCGCCCGCCAGGGCCGCGGCATTCCCGAAGGCGCCCCGAAGAAGCAAGGCCGCCGGGCGCGGCGCTGACCGCCGCCATCATCGGAATAATTTCTCCAAATCGTGCGTTCATCCTGTCAGTACGGCCCGCTCGCCGGGCCGTGAACCCTGGCACAGGATTGCCAATGACGACGCTCCGCTCGCTGTCCCTTCTGTCCCTTGCCGTCTTTCTGCTGTCCGGTTGCTACGTCGCCGCCGGAACGCCCGGACCCGTCTACGGCTATGGACACCGCTCCTACGGGTACGGCTATTACGAGCGCCCGCAGTACCGCTATTATGGGCCGCCCGTCGTTTATGAACGCCCTTCCTACGGTCATCGCGGCGGTCATCGCGGCGGTCATCGTGGCGGCCATCACGGCGGCCCGCGTCACCATCACCGGGGCGGCGGGTGGTGATGGGGCGCCGCCGTCCGGACCGGCCCGGCGCCGGGAATCGTCGTTAACAAAGGCTCAATGCTTTGGTCCGATCATGACCTGAATACATTCGCTCCCGCTGATGCACGAAATCGGGGCACGGGGGGCGAAGCGGGGCAGGAAAGGGTCGGGGACCCATGAGCGACCAACTCACCAAGGACGACGTTGCCAAGCTGCTGTCGGACCCCTCTCCGAACAGCCGTTCCGAACTGGCGGTCAAGGTGGCGAGGCAATTCTCCGCCTCTGCCCTGTCGGACAGCGAACGCAGGCTTGCCGAGGACATCATCCGTTTCATGGCGCGCGACGCCGTCGTGCGCGTGCGCCAGTCGCTGGCCGAGAATCTGAAGGCCAACCCGGCGCTGCCGCGCGACGTCGCGCTGATGCTGGCGCGCGACGTGGAGGCGGTGGCGATCCCGGTGCTCAGCGTCTCGACCGTGCTGACCGACGCCGATCTCGTGGAGATCGTGCGGACGGGCACGGACGCCAAGCACACCGCCATCGCGCAGCGCCCGGCCCTGTCGGCCAGCGTCGCCGATGCGCTGATCGACACGGCGTCGGAAGGGGCGGTGGCGGCTCTGGTCGCCAACGAGAGCGCCGATCTGGGCGAGCGCACGCTCGGCCGGGTCATCGAACGCTTCGCCGACAGCGAAGCCGTGCAGGAACCGCTGGTCCAGCGCGCCCGCCTGCCGATCACCATCGCCGAACGGCTGGTCGCCGTGGTCTCGGAAAAGCTGCAGCAGCATCTGGTGACCAACCACGACCTTCCGGCCAAGGTCGCCGCCGACCTGATCCTGCAAAGCCGCGAACGCGCGACCGTCTCCCTTTTCACCGGGGAAAGCGACGAGGGCGCTCTGGAACGGCTGGTCGCGCAACTGTCGCGCACCGGGCGGCTGACCCCGTCGCTGCTGGTGCGGGCGCTGTGCATGGGCGACGTGGCCTTCTTCGAAACGGCCCTGTCCCATCTGGCCAACGTGCCGCTCACCAACGCGCGCCTGCTGATCCACGACGCCGGGCGGTTGGGGCTGAAATCCATCTACGACAAGGCGAAGCAGCCGCCGGCCCTGCTGCCCGCCTGCCGGATCACGCTCGACGTGCTGAAGGAAACGCCCTACGACGGCGAGGCCCACGACATCGAACGCCACCGCCGCCGGGTGATCGAGCGGATCCTCACCCAGTACGAGGATCTGGCGGCGGAGGATCTGGATTACCTGCTCGACAAGCTGGGGGACCTGATGCGCGCCGAGGCGGACTGAGCCCGGGCTTCTTTCGGGGGTGGGCCGGTCGCTCGGCGCGGCCGGCCCGGTTGATTTAGAACCAGAACCGGACACCGGCGACGAAGGCCAGATCGCTCGGGTCCTCGCCGTGACCGCGGGCGATGTTGGCGGTCTCGCCCAGCTTGCGCTCCCAATTCACGCCGACATAGGGCGCGAACTCCTTGGCGAACTCGTAGCGCAGCCGCAGGCCAAGCTCCACGTCGCTGATGCCCCGGCCCACATGGAGGTTCGCGACCCGCTGGGCCGAGGCGTTCACCTCCACCGCCGGCTGGAGGACGAGCTTCTGCGTGATGAGCAGATCATACTCCGCCTCCAGGCGGGCGCTGAGGTCGCCGTCCTCGCTGACGAACATCCGCGCGGTCACGTCGAGGAAGTAGGGGGCCTGCCCCTGGAGCCCGAGCACGCCGTAGGTCGTCTGCGGCTCCGGCCGCAGGTCGTGCCGCAAGCCGGCCTGCGCGTCCCAGAACTCCGAGATCATCCGGCTGTAGAGAAGCTGGAACTCGGCCTTCTCCAGCTTTCCATCGACCGCCTTGCTGCCCTTGGAGTTGAAGCGGAGTTTGTCGGTGTCGCCGCCGATCCAGCCCTGGGCCTCCCAGTCCACCGAGTTCTCGCCGTCGCGCCAGCGGTGTTCCAGCCGGTCGACCTGGAAGGTGGCCAGGATCGGCGGTTCCTCGTGGAACCGTTCGGACTGGTGTCCGGGCTGGGACCCGTTGGCGGCCCCGGCGGCTCCCGCCGAAAGCGCCAGGGTCACGGCGATGGCCGCGAGCGCGGCCCGTCCCGGGCTCGTCATTGTCGTTCCCATGTTTTGCTCCCGGATCAGAGGCTCGCGGTCTTCGGCTCGACGATGAACCGCGTCATCATGCCGGAGGCCATGTGGTAGAGGAGGTGGCAGTGGAACGGCCATTCGCCGGGCTCGTCCGCCGTCAACTGCACCGAGGCGGTCTGGCCGGGAGGCACGAGGACAACGTGCTTTTTCGGCATCCGGTCCGTCTGCCCGTTCTCCAGTTCCACGAACATCCCGTGCAGGTGCATGGGATGGGCCATCATGGTCGTGTTGACGAACCGGATGCGGACGCGGTCCCCATAGGCCACCCGGATCGGAGCGCCCTCGTCGAATTTTTCGCCGTTCAGCGTCCAGATGTACCGGGACATCATGCCGGTCAGCCGGACCTCGATCTCGTGGGCCGGAGCCCGGAGATCCCTGGTCTTCGAAAAGGACTTCAGGTCGGCGTAGGAGAGCGCCCTGGCCCCCGGCGGCGTGCCGGCATCGGCCCACCCGACCGCCTGCTCCCGGCCTGCCGCCGAGCCGCCAGTCATCGAGCCGTGATTCATTCCCGGCATCTTGCCGTGGTCCATCCCGGCCATGGAGCCGTGGTTCATGCCCGGCATCGACCCATGGTCCATTCCGCCATGCGCCATTCCCATGTCGGCCATGGTCAGCACGGCCCGCGGGCGCCGCTCGGGGATCACGCCCTCCATCCCCTGGCGGGTCGCGATCGTGGCCCTGGCGAAGCCCGTGCGGTCGATCGGCTCGGCGAAGAAGGTAAAGGGCTTGTCCCCGGTCGGCATGACGATGACGTCGTAGGTCTCGCCGACGCCGAAGCGGAACTCGTCCACCTTCACCGGCACCACATTCTGCCCATCGGCGGCCACGACCGTCATCGGGAGGCCGGGAATGCGGACGTCGAAGATCGTCATCGCGGAGCCGTTGACGATCCGCAACCGCACGCGCTCGCCCGGCTTGAACAGCGCCGTCCAGTTGTCCCCCGGCCCCTTTCCGTTGACGAGGAAGCGGTAGCCGGTCACGTCCGCGAGATCGGTCGCGTCCATTCGCATTTCGCCCCAGTCGAGCCGGTCGCGCAGGGTGGCGCCGAGGCCATCGCGTCCGGCGTCCCGGAAGAAATCCATCAGGGTGCGTTTGTTGTCGTTGTAGTAGCCTTCGCTGACCTTGAGCTTGCGCAGCACCGCCTCCGGCGCTTCGGGGGTGTGGTCGGAGAGCAGGACGACGTAGTCGCGGTCGGCCCGCACCGGGTCGCGGTCGGCAGGCTCGATCACGATGGCGCCGTACATGCCCTCCTGCTCCTGCGCGGCGGAGTGGCTGTGGTACCAGTAGGTGCCCGCCTGCCGGAGCTTGAAGCGGTAGGTGTAGGTCTGCCCCGGCATGATCGGCTGGAAGCCGTTGAAGCCGGGAGCACCGTCCATGACCCCCTGGATCAGCAGCCCGTGCCAGTGGATGGAGGTCGGCTCGTCCAACCGGTTGGTCACACGGACGACCACCTCGTCACCCTCGCGCCAGCGGAGCGTCGGCGCCGGAATGGAGCCGCCGATGGCGATGGCGTCGCTGGTCTCGCCGTCGATGGTGATGCGGGTCCGCTCCACCGCCAGGTCGAGGGGCGGTGCGGAGGCGGCGAAGGCGCGGCGTCCGGGATAGGCCGTGACGATGCCCGCCAGGCCCGCCGCCCCGGCGAGCTTCAGGGCATCCCGGCGGGAGAGGCCGCGTGGTGCGATGTGCATGTCGTCCTCCCTCAGCGCTGCACGTCGACCTTGCCGACCATCCCGGATTCATAGTGGCCGGGTATGTTGCAGGCGAATTCAAGGGCGGCGTTCTTCGTGAACTTCCAGGTGAGTTCCCTGGCCTTGCCGGGTTCGATGAGGACGCTGTTCGGGTCGTCGTGCGTCATGGAGGTTCCTTCCATGCCCGGCATCCTGGAATGGTCCATGTTGGCCATCTCCTTGTTTATGCCGGTCGGCGTGAGCATCCCGTGCTCCATCATCACCGCCATTTCCTTCTGGTGGGCGGCGTGCATGGCGGCGGTGCCGATGTTGAATTCGTGCAGGAACTCGCCCTTGTTCGTGACGACGAAGCGGACCGTCTCGCCCGCCTTCACCTGGACGCTGTTCGGCTCGTAGTAGTTGTCGCCCATGGTGATCTGGACGGTGCGCGTCTTGGCGGTCGCCTTGGCGGGTTCGCCGATGGCCGCGGTGCCGTGCTGGTGTCCGGCCTCGCCGGGGGCGGCGAAAGCGGCGGCGGGCGCGGCGAGGAGGCTGGCACCGGTGATCAGCGCGGCGACGGTGCTCAGGGTGCGGGTGTGCAGACGCATCTTGGATGTCCTTCATCCGGTGCCGGTGCCGGTGTCGGTTGGCCGACCGGAACGGGAAGCGATGAAACAAGGGCCAGCGGGCGATCCGATGCGGGCGGAGCACGGGAATGGAACCGGTCAGCCAAGGCAGCTCCTGGCGGCACACGCCTCCGGGGCTTGCGAGGCAGCCGTTCCCGGACAGAAACCGCGGTCTGGTTCGACGCTGGGGTTGGCTCGTTCCGCCGATGGGAAGAGCTCAGGAAGCCTCGCTCCGCGCCTCTTGCGCGGAGCGGCCTCAGGCAGCCGGTCTGGGCGGACGGCGCAAGGGGGAGACGGTCCGGTCGCGAAGCGCATCGTCGCCGAACGGCAGGACGGCGGACGCCCATTCGATGGGGGGTATCGGCTGTTGGGCCGGCGCCAGGGCGGACATGCCGCAGGCCATCACGCAACACCCTTTGTGGGTGAGCTTGAAATGGTCCTTCCCGTCATCCTGACGGTCGCCCTGTTCATGGTGTTCGGCCTGTGGACTGCAGCCGGCGTCGGCATCGCCGTCCACTGCCGCCGCATGGTGGGGCATGGCTGCGACGGCGGCGACGGGCATGGCGGCGCTTCCCCAGCCGATGAGGAGGACGCCCAGCAACACTGCCGTCAGGAGACGAGTAAAACGCATGCCTGCCGTTGAGCCCATGTCCGCGGACCGCTCCCGCGTCATTTTACCATAGCCGCGTGGCCATTGAGAGCGCAAGCGTCCGACGCGGGCGCGATGTGCTCGGGCTGCTCACCGCTCAGGGAGGCGGAGCGCCGTTGTGCGCCCTGTTGCCCCCATTGAGGTCCGCCGTCAGCCGGACGGCTTCGCCCCGGACTGGCAGCGGCGCGTCACGGCACTGCGGTGCGCGCACACCCCGAGTTCGGCCTTGGCTTCGTGGCTGACCTGAAGGCCGCCGACCTGCTTGACGGGTGCTTGGTCACGACGTCCGATTGGTCAAGCGGGCCGCTCGTCGGCGCAGAATGCAGACACGGCGCGGACACAGGAGCGAATGCCCCGACACAACGCCGGATCCTCTTCATAAACGATTAACATCAATAGGAGTTTTGGTGATCCGGGTGGGACTCGAACCCACGGCCACATGATTAAAAGTCACGTGCTCTACCGACTGAGCTACCGGATCACAAAAAGCACGGTCTGTCGCCGGTGCGGAGCGCAACATAGGGGCCGCTAACGCGCTGGTCAACAGCAGGGTTGGACGGAGCGTGCATAAATTTCGCTTTCTTTCACCGAGCCGGTCCCCATTGTCCGCAAACCGCGGTTGGTGGGGCTCCGTTCGCCTTCCCCAACCGCCTCCCGGCAGTGCTCGACGTTCATGGTGTCCGGCATCCATTGGGGATACCGGCCGGAATGCCGGCTTCAACAGGCATCCGCCGCTATGATCCCGGCTGCGGCACCATGGAGCTTCCTGTGGGCGATGCGTGGGCCGTCATGCCGTCCCTCATGACGGTCGCGGCTGTGGCAGCGTTATGGAGGGCGGCGGTTCGATAATAGGTGACGACGAAAACCCGGACGGCTCCGGCCAAAGTGGCCCATGAGCCGCCGCTGCGAACGCCGGTCCGCAGATGCCTCGCCCGGAGCCGCTGCAATCCGAGACGCACGCCGCGCGCATCGACAGCCGCCACCAATGCGCGCCGATTGTCGAAGCCTTCGCGCTGGCAAACGTCGCCGAGCGCCGCCCACCACTCCTCTTCCAGTTTCATGCTCGACCGCTGGCCATTTGCGCGGTCGATGGTGCGGACCGTCGTGGGCGAGACAATGAGATCGACGGCTTCAAATGCGGCTTCCAGTGCGGCACTCATGAAAGACTCCATCGAATTCGAATGCGCCGTACCAACGCAAGAGTGCGTCGCCATGGCCGGCCTGAGGGAGGCTTGAGCGGCATGTCGGCAGGCCCGGTCGCCGGCCGGACAGATGCTATTCAAATAGAATACAATTAACAACTCATTTTGAATATCGATGTGCGCCGCCGCCGCGGCCTGTGAGCTGGCGTGTGTTCACAGTACCAAAAATAGGGTATCCACACGCCTGCGTTCCAGGGTAGTATGAATTCAGAAGAATTTCCGAGAATACATAGATATGCATTCAGCTATACCACTGCCAAGCGATACGCCGGAATCAATTGCTCGCATCGCGCAGATTGGCCATGCGGTCGGAGCGGCGGTTTTTGTTACAGGAATTGGGGATCGTATTGAGGCAGCCAATCAAAAATACCGTGTTATTTTTCCGTGCTGTTCCTTTGATGACCGACCGGAATTTGGAGCGGCGTTTCTGCAGTCGGTTGAGGCTGGAATAAATGCCGACTCATGCCTCGTGGCCGACCCGTTTTCGTATTTGCGGAGTATTGAAAGGTTTCGGTTATCAGAGAGAGCTTCATTTATCAAGTCGTGGGGAAATCGACGAGCATTCTGTTTGCATTATCGCTGCGGTGATTGGACCACTCGTTTGACGATTTCAATCGACGATCAATACTCTGCGCTTGAAAAGACGTTGCGGGATGTCTCCGACGTCGAGCTTTTCATATCTATGCAGGCAGCCAACGCAACTTTGATAGGTGCGCTGGACGAATCCCCGCAGCCCACGGCCTTCGTTTTCTCCGACTCGCGTCTGTCCTACTGGAATCGTGCGATGCTGAAGCACCTCCAGACCGGAGCGGGGCTGGCGATTTCCGACGATGGCCGACTCATCGCTTCTGGGCAGGACGCGACTCTTTTCGCATCGGCTGTTGCATCCCGTGCGACCGCCGGTGGGAGGCCCGTCGTGCTTGCCTTGGACGCACACCACGGCCATGCCGCCCAACTGTCCACGGTTTCAACGGCTGGCCCTGGTCTTGCCATGGTGCAACTGCCGGCACCGGTGATCGAAGATTCGGCGCTGATCACGCTGCTGTGCGGTCTCGGCTTTCCGCCGGGAAGGGCCAGGATTGCCGTATCCATTGGGGCGGGAATGAATGTTGAGAGCGTCGCCGCCAAGCACAGCATTACTGTTTCAACCGTTCGAACCGAAATCAAAAACATTTCTAAATTTATCGAGGTAAAGAAGCTATCAGCGAGCAAAGGAATACGGTCAATTTCCGACTTGGTTTCGAAGCTCGCTTCTGTGGCTGGCAGTACCAGTCTTATCAACTAAGGAGTCAGTAATTGACTATTGAGAGCATTATCCGCAGCGTTGACACGACTGCTATCAAGGCTGTTCTGATCGGGCAGGGCATGGCCGAATTGGACGCCGAGGCGGCCTGCGACGAAGGGCTGAACGATCTCGTCATTGCGGCGGAGAACCCTGGCACGGCGATCGTCCCGACCAAGCTCGGTGACGAGGCGATCCATGCCATCATCGCCACCCCGGGTCTGTGCGATGCGATGGCGTCTGCCGTCGCCGGGCCGGGAGCCCGGTTCATTCACGAAGTGGGGGGGCAGGGCGACTGGGGGGCGTCTGAAGCGATCCGCCGTGCGCGCTTCGGTGAGCCCAAGCGCTCGGCGAGCGCCGCCGGATGCATGATCGTTCTGAAGCTGGCAGCGTAACGGAAATACCGTCAGCGGTTCACGGACCATTCCGTGGGCCGCTGATGGTCGAACGGCCATGAGCTGGAAGCTGGATTACATCAACGACATCGTAGAGCATTTGGAGAAGGCTGTCGTGGCAGCCCGATCCTCTCGTCATGATCCGATCCAGGCGAAGCAGAGCGATCCACATGATATGAAAAATAGGGGTGAATCGAGACAGATCAGCGACCCACCGTCCAAAACCTCAGAATAGATTTGACGCGCTCCGTGTCCAAGTCCGGTCCTTGACGACCGTGGCGTACCTCGGACTGATACACAGAGCAAAACTTGACAACAATGTCACCTTGTGCCTTTGGAGCCATTTCGAGTTTCTCCTCCTGAAGAAACTCAGCCAAAGCCGTGACGGTCGTTCTGACATAGCTATCTTCTAATATATTGGGTGGAAGCTCCCCCTCATCTTTCAGGATGTCGGACGGAAATCCAGCCAACTCCAGAATCTCCTCGGCGCCGATGCCGCGAGGCTTCATGATCGAAATCAATCGAACGACTGTTGGGACGGGCAAAAAATTCGCTTTTCGGTCCGGGTTTTCGAAATGATACCCACCAAGGTATTTGTAGCCCAGCGCCTTTGCCAGTTCAGTTTTCGACATGCCCGCTCTTTCTCGTAGCAGCCTCAGGCGCTCAGAGACATGCATCGAATCCCCCTCCTTAACCTGGGATGAGTCGTCGCATACCAGGGTGGAATAAGTCAGCATCGGCGATGCTTCTCATTCTAATTAGTTACATAGGCATGAGCTATGCAAGACGGATAATTTCTGCGTTTCCGTATGCGAACGGCAGCTTCTCCAAGGCCGAGCAGGCCACCGCGCAATCGAACATGTCCCAGCAGCAGGGGCGGGCGCGGTTGTTCTGGAAGGTGTCAGCGACGACGAGAAGGTATCCGTCAACTGGGCGGTTCAACGCGCTGTCGGTCAGTTCGGGTGCGAACGGACGATGCGGGGCAGCGGCCGGAAACCGGACGATCTCGACAGCAATGCCTGCTGGTCCGCATGATCACGGGGGCCACGGACCGTCTCAAGGACAAATCGCCGGATGCCGTCGCCACCGGTGGATATGCCAAGGATTTGAAGGAGATGCCGCGGTTCCGCGACGGTGTGCCGGAGATCGCGGCCAGCGCGGGTCGCTCGGCATCCGGGCATGACCGTCCGAAACGGTCGAGCGTGTGACGACTCAGCGGACATGCTGGTCTGGCATGGTTCGGCGAAGAAGGAAATGGCGGATGGGGTGGGATTCGAACCCACGGTGGAGTTGCCCCCACGCCAGTTTTCAAGACTGGAGCCTTAAACCGCTCGGCCACCCATCCGTTTCGGTGTCGCGGATAAAGGATTGTGACGCGGCGGTCAACAGTTCAAAGCAGAAGCGTCACGCGCGGATCGGACGCCCCAGGTTCGAAAGCCGTTTTGTTGGCTTCGGGGGCGTCGGGGCGTCGGAGAAATCGGGCAGACTGGGGGCGCGGCTGACGACCTTGCGGATCATGACGCTGGTCGCTTCCAAATCCTCGATCACCGTGTTGGACACGCGGCCCGCATAATGCGGGCGGTCCAGCTTGGTGCGCATTTCGTCGATGATCTTCAGCTCAGGCTCGAACAGCTCGCGTGCGCCGATGGGAAGAGCCTGATCGTCCCGCATCCGTTCGAAGTAGTTCCGCGTGGCGCGGGCCAGCAGGCCGGTCAACAGAAGGTCGATGCGCTCGAATTCCGTGCGCAGGTCGGCCAGCTTGGCGGTGCTCACCGTCGTCAGGCGCTCCTCCGTCAGGGCGACGAGGGCGCGCACCTCCTCCACCTTCCGGCGGAAGCCCAGGAAGGAGGAAAAACGGTCCTCCTGAATGTCGCGCTGCGCGCGCGCGCCCAATGCGACCGCCTCGCCGGCCTGATGTTCGATGGCCGACAGCAGTTCTTCGATCGCTCTGCGACCGGCATCCTGTCCCCAGCCCATCGCCCTACCGCTCCTCCCTGCGGGTTGGCGCCCGCCGGTTCCGTTCCGAGTCGGCTTCGAGGATGCGTGAAAAAATTTAAGAAATGTCTGACTTGTCGCGCAGGTCGAGGATGACCGGCGTGTGGTCGGACGCTTTTTCCGCACCGCGCGGGCGGCGGTCGATGCGGCAGCCCACCAGCCGGTCGGCAGCCTGCGGGGACAGCAGGAAATGGTCGATCCGCAAGCCCAGGTCCCGCGGCCAGCAACCCGCCTGATAATCCCAAAAAGTGTAGGCGTGGTCGTCGTCGTGAAGGGCGCGGTACGCCTCGGTCAGGCCGAGATTCAGCAAGGCACGGAACTTCGCCCGCGACTCGGGCTGGAACAGGGCATCGCCTGCGAAGGCAACCGGGTCGAAGACGTCGCGCGGCTCCGGGATGATGTTGTAATCGCCCCCCAGGACGAAGGGCACCTCCTGCGCCAGAAGACCGCGGGCGTGGGCGTGCAGCCGGTCCATCCAGCGGAGCTTGTACGCGAACTTCTCCGTCCCGATGGGGTTGCCGTTGGGCAGATAGAGCGAGGCGATGCGGACGTCTCCCACCGTGGCTTCGACGTAACGGGCCTGCTCGTCCTCCGGTTCGCCGGGAAGGCGGGCCAAAACGTCCTCGTGCGGGGCCTTGGAGAGGAACGCCACGCCGTTGTAGGACTTCTGCCCCACCGGCGTGACGTGATAACCCAACTCCTCGAAGGCCGCGCGGGGGAACGCCGCCGTCTCGCACTTGATTTCCTGCAGCAAAGCGACGTCCGGAGACTCCGCGCGCAGCCAGTCTGTGATCAGCGGAAGGCGGGCCTTCGCCGAATTGACGTTCCAGGTGGCGATCTTCACGTCGGTTTCTTCTTGTTCGGCAAAAGCCCGGGGGCAGGAGAACCGGTCAGGCGGCGAAGGAATTGCCGCAGCCGCAGGACGCCGTGGCGTTCGGATTCTTGATCTGGAAGGCGGCGCCCATCAGGTCCTCGACATAATCGAGCGTGGCGCCGGCCAGCAGATCGAGCGAGCAGTCGTCGGTCACGACCCTGACCCCGTCCTTCTCGAACACATGGTCGTCGTCGTTCGCCGTGGCGTCGAAGGCGAAGGCGTATTGGAAGCCGGAGCAGCCGCCGCCGGAAACGGTCAGGCGCAGCATCAGGGACGGATCGCCCTCGTGCTCGATCAGGAAGGCGACGCGCCGGGCCGCGCTGTCGGACACGGTGAGAACGCGCGCACCCTCTTGCGCGGGGGCGGGAAGGGCGGTGTCGGGCATGGGACGGGCCTCAGGGTTTCGCGGGACAGACGACACATGGACGAATGTAAGGGTGCGTCCGCCTTTCGTCAAAGAGATGTCCGGCAATTTCATGCCGGACCCGCGGTTTGCCTGCGGGCTCCTCCCGGATGTCTCCGCCTTCGCCGTTGCACAGGGCGGTTTGCGCCGGTAGTGTCCGCGCCATGACGGCGGACTTCTTCCAGGATCGCCCGGCGCCCTATGGCTGCGACCCCGCACAGACGCGCGGGCGGCTGTTCCCGGAGCCGGAAAGCCCCACGCGCTCGTGCTTCCAGCGCGACCGCGACCGCATCGTGCATTCCGGTGCCTTCCGCAAGCTGAAATACAAGACGCAGGTCTTCGTCTATCACGAGGGCGACTATTTCCGCACGCGCCTGACCCACAGCCTGGAGGTGGCGCAGATCGCGCGCTCCATCAGCCGCGCGCTGGGGCTGAACGAGGATCTGGCGGAGGCGGTTGCGCTCGCCCACGATCTCGGCCACACCCCCTTCGGCCACGCCGGAGAGGATGCGCTGAACGCCTGCATGGCGCCCTACGGCGGCTTCGCCCACAACGACCAGACCCTGCGCATCCTGACGATGCTGGAGCGGCGCTATGCTGATTTCGACGGGCTGAACCTGACCTGGGAAACGCTGGAGGGTGTGGTCAAGCACAACGGCCCGCTGCTGCCGCTCGGCAACGGCAGCAGCGGCGACCGGCTGCCGACGACGCTGGCCGCCTTCCAGGAGCAGCGGGACCTGGAGCTTCACACCAACCCGGGGGCGGAGGCGCAGGTGGCGGCTCTGGCCGACGACATCGCCTACAACAACCACGACATCGACGACGGGCTGCGCGCCGGCCTGTTCACCGTGGACGAGGTGGCGGAACTGCCGCTGGTCGGCCCGGTGGTGCGGCAGGTCTGCGACCGCTATCCGGGGCTGGAGCGCTCCCGCCTGATCCACGAGACGATCCGGCGGATGATCAACAACATGATCACCGACCTGCTGGCCGAGACGCGGGAGCGGCTGGACCGCCACCGCCCCGGCAGCGCGCCGGAGCTCCGCGCCCTGCCGGAGCCGGTCGTCAGCTTCTCCCCCGCGATGTTCGAGGCGCAGCGCCCCTTGCGCGCCTTTCTGAAACAGCGCATGTACCGCCATTACCGGGTCAACCGGGAAATGAGCAAGTGCAAGCGGGTGGTCACCGCCCTGTTCGACCTGTTCATGGCCGAGCCGAACACCCTGCCGACGCAATGGCAGGAGGACATCGCCAGACAGGGAGGACACCGGGACCGGACGGTGCTGGCGCGGCTGGTCGCCGACTACATCGCCGGGATGACCGACCGCTACGCGCTGGCCGAATACGCCCGCCTGTTCGACATGGACGCCCAGACCTGAAAACGGCCAAGACCTAACCCAAGAATTGAAACGATGAACATCTTCAAGGTCTTCGAGAACGACATCCGCAAGCTGCTGGACGAGCTGGCCGCCGAGGGCCACATCCCGGCGGGGCTCGACACCGCGCGCCTGACGGTGGAGCCGCCGCGCGAGGCGGCGCACGGCGACCTGTCGACCAACGCGGCGATGATCCTGGCCAAGCCGGCGGGCAAGCCGCCCCGCGCGCTGGCCGAGCTGCTGGTGGCGAAGCTGAAGACCCGCCCCGACGTGGCGAGCGCCGAGATCGCCGGTCCGGGCTTCGTGAACCTGCGCCTGTCCGCCGACGTCTGGCGCGACCGCATCCGCGACGTGCTGACCGCCGGCACCGCCTATGGCGAAAGCACGCTGGGCGCCGGGCGTCCGGTGAACGTCGAGTATGTGTCGGCCAACCCCACCGGCCCGCTGCACGCCGCCCATGGCCGCGGCGCCGTTTTCGGCGACGCGCTGGCCGCGCTGCTGGAGAAGGCCGGCTACGCCGTCACCCGCGAATACTACATCAACGACGCCGGGGCCCAGGTGGATGTGCTGGGCCGCTCCACCTTCCTGCGCTACCGCGAGGCGCTGGGCGAGGCGGTCGGCGAGATTCCGGCGGGCCTCTATCCCGGTGAGTATCTGAAGGAGGTCGGGCAGGCCCTGGCCGAGCGCGACGGCAGCAAGTGGGTCGGCGCCGACGAGGCCGACTGGCTGCCCGCCTGCCGCGACTTCGCCATCGCCCGGATCATGGAATGGATCGAGGAGGATCTCGGCGTCCTCGGGGTCCGCATGGACGTCTACAGCTCCGAACGCGCGCTGGTGAAGGCCGGGGCGGTGGACATCGCGCTGAAGGCGCTGGAGGACCGCGGCCTGATCTATGTCGGTGTGCTGGAGCCGCCCAAGGGCAAGAAGCCCGACGATTGGGAGCCGCGCCCGCAGACCCTGTTCAAGTCCACCGGCTTCGGCGACGACGTCGATCGTCCGCTGAAGAAGTCGGACGGGTCCTTCACCTACTTCTCCAACGACATCGCCTACCACTTCGACAAGCACCGCCGCGGCTTCGACGCGCAGATCGACGTGTGGGGCGCCGACCATGGCGGCTACGTCAAGCGCATGCAGGCGGCGACCACGGCCATCACCGAAGGCAAGGCGTCGCTGGACGTGAAGCTGTGCCAGCTCGTCCATCTGATGAAGAACGGCGAGCCGGTGAAGATGTCCAAGCGCGCCGGCACCTTCGTGACGCTGCGCGACGTCATCGAGGAGGTGGGCAAGGACGTCGTCCGCTTCATCATGCTGACCCGCCGCAACGACCAGACGCTGGAGTTCGACTTCGCCAAGGTCGTGGAGCAGTCGAAGGACAACCCGGTCTTCTACGTGCAGTACGCCCATGCCCGCTGCCGCTCGGTCCTGCGCCACGCGGCCACGGCGATGGCGGGGGCCGACCTGTCGGCGGCGGCGCTGGCGGCAAAGGCGAACCTCGCCCGCCTCGACACCGAGGAGGAGATGGCGCTCGCCAAGCGCATGGCCACCTGGCCGCGTCTGGTGGAATCCGCCGCGGAGGCGCACGAGCCGCACCGCGTGGCCTTCTACCTCTACGATCTGGCCAGCGATTTCCACGCGCTGTGGAACAAGGGCCGCGACGACGCCAGCCTGCGCTTCCTGATCGACGGCGACGAGGAGGTGACGGTGGCCCGTCTGGCGCTGGTCAGCGCGGTCGCCACGGTGATCGCCTCCGGCCTCGCCGTGATGGGGGTGGAGCCGGTGGAGGAAATGCGGTCATGAGGTATGAGGGCGATGTCAACTACGCCAGCGACCCCTACGGCACGCCGCCGCAACGGGGAGGTCGGCGCGGTCTGCTCGGCCTCGGGCTGGCTGTGGTCGGCATCGTGGCCTTCGCCGGCGCGATCGTCGTCGTCTACAGCGGCAAGGGGCAGAGCACGCCGGACGGCAGTCCGCCCCTGCTGACCGCCGACACCGCGCCGACCAAGGCCCGTCCGGAACAGCCCGGCGGCATGGAAGTGCCGCACCAGGACAAGCTGGTCTACGAGCGGCTGAACGACCGCGGGTCGAAATCCCAGATCGAGCGGCTGCTGCCCCCGCCGGAGGAGCCGTTGCCGCGGCCCGTCGTGGCGCCGCAGGTGCCGCCGTCGCCGACCCTGCCGGAAGCGCCCGCGGTGGCCCAGCTTCCGCCGCCCCCGCCGGGCTCCACCACCACGGTGCCG
>NZ_JAUJFI010000150.1 GCF_030849505.1 Azospirillum isscasi
GCACGCCACCTTGGAGGGGAACTTCCCCTTCAACCCGCTCGCGCCGCTAAAATTCCCTCATCTTGCCGGATGCACCATTTAGACTCATATCGCCTCATTCGCCGGCTCTCAGCGGATGCCAATGGCATCCGCCTGCCGCCAGCGGGAACTGTGTTCCCGCGAAAGGCGGGCTTCGGCCGCATGGGCGGCCGGGACCGCCGTCGCGGTCCAAAGCGGATCGCAATCCGCTTTAGCCTCACTGCCCGGCGGCGTAGGCGCCGAAGCGGGTGTCTTCCTTCAGGATGTGCTTGCCCAGCCAGTCGGCGCAGAATTCGAACACCTCGTCGCCGGTGATGGTGTCGCGCTGGGCGTGGAAACGCTCGCGGTAGGATTCGACGTTGCGGGTCAGCGCGTCGTGCAGGGCCTTGTGGGCGGTGAAGGTCGGGTAGTTGGCCTCCGCCATGTGCGCTTCTTCGCGTGCGAAGTGATCTTTGGTGTAATGGATCAGTTCATCGAGGATCGCCTCGATGATGTCGGGAGAGCCGCGGCTTTCAACCGCGCCCAGCTTGTTGACGATGTCCACCAGAACGCGATGATCCTCATCGAGTTCTTCGATGCCGACGCTCATCCAGCGCGACCATTGAATGGAGTCCACGGCGATCCTCCTTTTCGTTCTTCTTATGGCGCTTCATCCCTTTATGGGACCGGCGGAGGAAGGCGTCAACGCGGCACTCAGCCGCGCCGCCCCCTCCCCTGCCGCCCCCCTCAGCCGGCGATCAGCTCGGCCCACTCCTGTTCGGTGAGGATGGTGACGCCCAGGTCGCGGGCCTTCGCGGCCTTGCTGCCCGCGTCGGCCCCGCAGATCACGTAGTCGGTCTTGGCCGAGACGGAGCCGGCGACCTTGGCCCCCAGCGATTCCGCGCGGGTCTTGGCCTCGGTGCGGGTCATGGTCTCCAGCGTCCCGGTGAAGACCACCGTCTTGCCGGCGACCGGCGAGCCGCTGGCCGCCTTCGGGCGTTCGGCGTCCGCCACCCGCACGCCCGCGGCGCGCAGGTCGTGGATGATGGCGCGGTTGCGCTCCTCCTGGAAGAAGCCGGCCAGCTCCTCCGCGGCGACCTCGCCCACGTCGGGGATGGCGACCAGCTCCCCCCAGCCGGGGCCGGGCTGCGCGGCGACCGCATCCAGCATCGCCGCCTTCCAGTCGGCCAGGGAGCCATAGCGCTCGGCCAGAGCCTGGGCGGCGCGGCTGTCCACCTTCTTGATGCCCAACAGCTTGACCAGGCTGTCCAGCCGCAGCGCCTCCTGCCCGGCGTAGAAGTCCAGCTTGGGCAGGTTCTCCGGGTCGGCGAACCAGGCGAGCAGCGCCTCGGCCTTCACGGGACCGAGACCGTTCAGCGCGTGCAGGTCCCGCCACGCCTCGCCGGGCATGTTGGCGACGGCGCGCTCCATCCCCTCCAGCCAGCCGTCGATGGAGCCGTAATGGCGGGCCAGCGACTTGGCCGTCACCTCGCCGATGTGGCGGATGCCCAGCGCGAAGATGAAGCGGTGCAGGTCGATGCGCTCGCGCCGCTGGTTGATGGCGGCGAACAGGTTCTCGACCGACTTCTCCTTCCAGCCCGGACGGCCGAGAATGGCGATCTCCCCCGCTTCCACCCGGCGCTCCAGCGTGAAGATGTCCACGGGGGAGCGGATCAGCCCGTCCTCCCAGAACTCCTCGATGGTCTTCTCGCCCAGCCCTTCGATGTCGAAGGCGTTGCGCGACACGAAATGGCGCAGCCGCTCCTTGGCCTGGGCGGCGCAGATCAGGCCGCCGGTGCAGCGGCGCACCGCCTCGTCCGGCTCGCGCACGGCGAGGCTGCCGCAGACCGGGCAATGGTCGGGGAAGACATAGGGCACCGCGTCGGCGGGGCGTTGCCCCTCCACCACCCCGACGATCTGCGGGATCACGTCGCCAGCCCGCTGGACGGTCACCAGATCGCCGATGCGGACGTCCTTGCGGGCGATCTCGTCCTCGTTGTGCAGGGTGGCGCGGCTGACCACCACGCCGCCGACGGTGATGTCCTCCAACTCCGCCACCGGGGTCAGGGCGCCGGTGCGGCCCACCTGGATGGTGATGCCCTTGAGCCGGGTCTGCGCCTGCTCCGCCGGGAATTTGTGGGCGATGGCCCAGCGCGGCGCCCGGCTGACGAAGCCCAGACGCTGCTGAAGCTCCAGGCTGTTGACCTTGTAGACCACCCCGTCGATGTCGAAGGGCAGCGCCGAGCGCTCCTCCCCGATCTTGCGGTAATGGGTCAGCAGCGCCTCGGCCCCGTCGCACAGGTTGGCCGGGCGGTTCAACGAGAAGCCCCAGCCGCGCAGCCGCTCGCGGATGCCCCATTGGGTGTCGGCGATCGGCTCCGACAGCTCGCCCAGCGCGTAGCCGAAGAAGCAGAGCGGGCGCGACGCGGTGACCTTGAAATCCTTCTGGCGCAGCGACCCGGCGGCGGCGTTGCGCGGGTTGGCGAACAGATCCTCCCCCTTCTCCGCATAGGCGCGGTTCATCGCCAGGAAATCGTCGCGGTTCATGTAGACCTCGCCCCGCACCTCCAGCACCGCGGGATAGGGCGCTTCCAGGGTCTGCGGCACGTCGCGGATGGTGCGGACGTTGGCGGTCACGTCCTCGCCCTCCGTCCCGTCGCCGCGGGTGGCGGCCAGCACCAGCCGCCCGTCCTCGTAGCGCAGCGAGCAGGACAGCCCGTCGATCTTCGGTTCGGCCACGAACTCCAGCGGCGCGCCGTCGGACAGGCCGAGGAAGCGGCGGACACGGGCGACGAACTCGTGGGCCTCCTCCGCCTCGAAGGCGTTGCCGAGCGACAGCATGGGCAGCGCGTGCCGCACCTTGCGGAAGCCCGCCGCCGGGGCGGCGCCGACGCGCAACGAGGGCGAATCGGCCCGGCGCAGCTCCGGATAGCGCGCCTCGATCCCGTTGTTGCGGCGGACCAGCGCGTCGTAGGCGGCGTCGGAGATGTCCGGCTTGTCCTGCTGGTGGTACAGGCGGTCGTGGTGGGCGATCTCCTGGGCCAGCGCGGCCAGTTCCGCCTGCGCCTGCTCCACCGTCAGATCCTCCACGGGGATGCTGCGGAGTGACGCTGGGGTGTCGAACAGGTCGGTCATGGCGGGTCTCTTCGGTGCCTTCATGGGGATGGCGCTGGATCGGCCGGCGGGCGCCGCCGGGCGCGCAGCATAGCGCCGCAAGGCCGTGCCGTGGAGTCCGGGCTGGGCGGGGCTGGCATTTCGCCCCGGCGTCACCAACCTTGGAAGGTGCGACGGCGCAAATGTTGCGTGTATGATGCCCCGGCGCCCGCGAACGGAAATGCCGCATGACCGAACCCGCCAGCAGCCTGACCGCCAGCACCATGACCGCCAGCACCATGACCATCGACGACCGGTTCGTCATCGCCGCCGCGCTGGACCGCATCCTGTACGACGATCCGGACCGTTTCGCGGCGGAGGACGCACGCCTGCTGCGCCGCATGATCCCGCGCACCCGTTCCCCCTGGCTGCGTCTGGGCTTCCGCGCGGAGAGCCAGGGTCCGTCCCTGTCGGGCCGGGCCGCCGGAGTGGGCGACGTGAAGATGGACGGCGACAAGAAGGTGGTCGAGGGCGGCGTGGGCGAGGCCCCCGTCTGGCGCTGCGGCCAGTACAAGATCTCCAACCACGGCGACGACCTGGAGATCTGGCAGGTGATGAGCGACGAGTTCGCCGAGGAGCCGAAGGGCGCCCGCCTGGAATACGGTCCCACCGGCGCGCCGGAGCGGCTGACCTTCTTCCAGCCCCGCGATCTGGAGCTGCGCATTCCCTTCACCGGCATCGCGGTCGGGCTCCGGCTGGGCGGCTGGCAGCCCTGGAAACGCGCCGCCTGAGGGGGCCGGCGGGCCGGTTCCGCCGACCGGCCACCGGTCAGGGATCGTTCAGGGCGCCCTCGTCCTCGCCGGCGACGTAGTCGCCGCCGCCATCGACGCTCTCATTGTCGGCGTTTTCGCCGCTCTCGTCTCCGCCGCCGTTGCCGCCAGCCTGGACGGCCTCGACAACGTCCTGCCACTGGTCGTCGGGAGCCGCGACGACGGCCTGCGTCTGCGGCGCGAGGGCCGCCACCTCGACGCTGAAAACCTCGCCGGGGTCCAGAAGGACATCGTTCCCGTCCGCACCGTCCCCGTAGGCGCCGGGGTTCAGGCCCTGGTTGTTGGCCCGCCGGTACACGGGGTCTCCAGGCATGGTGTCCCAGATCCGGCCATCGGGCGTGGTGACGTACATATGCTCGGGCAGGAGCTGTCCCTGCCTGAACCTGCCCCACAGGCGGGTGTTGGTGCCCGCCTGCTGCACGAACCCGAACTCCCGGCACAGCAGGGGTAAACTGTGCGCGGCCACCGCCGCGGGAAGCCCGTCCAACCCCGGACCGGCCAGGATTTCGTTGTTGGTCACCACGTTCAGCCCTTGGGCGACGTTGCCGTCCGCCGGAAGAGGCTCCAACCGGAGCAGAAGAAAGCCCAGCCGGTCATACCGGTTGTTGATGGCCTCCTGCTGGGCCGGATCACCGGACAAGGCGAAGACATGGCACGCCATGTCCTCATAAACGTTGTCCCCGATGAATTTCTGCCTGGGCATTGGTCCTCCTCGCTCGGCACGCTGTCCACCGGCGTCGGCGGGACGGCACTGGAAAGGACGATGCGGATCGGGCGCCCGTGACGGGCCCTGCCCCGGCAGGAGGCTCCCTACAGCGTTTCGAGCGGGTGCAGCGGATCGGGATGATGGTCCGGCAGCGCGGCGTGGGCATAGAAATCGGCCGGCAGGGCGCCGTCGGCCATCGCCGTTCCATGGACGTCCTGGACCGGAGCCGCCGCCTCCAGCCCTTGCGCGACGAGGTGATGCCACACCGTGTCCTGCCCGTCAGCGGACAGGGCCGAGGCCAAGGCTCCGGTCCCGGAAGCGGTTCCGGGGGCGGGGAACCAGGACTTGTCGGCATCGACCACCAGCGTGCCGTTCCACCACAGGCCCGCCTGCCCCTTGACCACGTCCTTGCCGTCCAGCGCGCCCTTGTCGTAGGTGACGTTCGCCGCCGTGGGGGCGACGGCATGGCCGTTGATGGTCACCTTGTTGACGAACAGCGAGCGGTCCTGGCCGTTCACCACGGCGTCGTTGTCGTATTGGACCTGCACCTTGTGCGCCTGATCGGCGGTCAGGCTGGTGGTGAAGGTGAAATCCTTGGCCGCGGTGCCGACCGTGGCGCCGCCGATGGCCTTGCCGTCCACCAGCAGGTTGAAATGGGCGTTCACCCCGCCCGCCGCCGCGCCGGAGGCGTTGACCGTGACGGTGGCCCCGGCGGGCGCCGCCTGGGCCGGAAAGTCCTTGGCGGGTGCGTCCACCACCAGCGTGCCGCCCCACCACATCGACGACTGGCCCTTGACCACGTCCTTGCCGTCCAGAGCGCCCTTGTCGTAGGTGACGTTGGCGGCAGCCGGGTTGTGGGCGGTGCCGTTGATGGTGACCGTGTTGACGAACAGGTTGCGGTCCTGCCCGTTCACGAAGCCGTCGTTGTCGTATTGGATCTGCACCTTGTGGGCCTGGTCGGCGGTCAGGCTGGTGGTGAAGCTGTAGTCCTTGGCGGCCGAATCCACCGTCGCCTGCCCCACCGTCTTGCCGTCCACCAGCAGCTTGAAATGGGCGTTCACCCCGCCCGCCGGCGCGCCGGAGGCGTTGACGGTGATCGTCGTGCCGCTCTGCGCCGTGGGAACGGGGGCGGATTGGGCGATCTTGGCCAGCAGGGCGTCGGTGTTCAGCTCGAAATAGCCGGCGGTGCCCATGGCCTTGCCGGTGCTGCGGGCGAGATCGAGGAATTCCGCCTGGGTCAGCCGGCTGCCGGTCTGCTCCATCCACGCCTGCTGCGCCTGCGCCACCGCCGCGGTGACCGCCGGGGCGGCGAAGGAGGAGCCGTTGGCCGTGTAGGTGACGCCCGCCAGATTGGTGATGCGCACGTCGGTGCCGTCCGCGCAGACGTCGGTCAGGCTGGCGCTGCGCTGCGCCCAGGACGGAAAGGCACCGTCGCCGGTGGAGGCCGAGACGCAGATCTGGTTCACGTCGGCGGAGTAGCTGGACACGCTCTGCGTGGCCCCGCCGTCGCCGCTGTTGCCGGCGGCGGCCACGGTCAGCACCCGCTTGGCGGCCAGCGCGGCCAGTTCGTCGGAGATGGCGGTGGTGGCCGCCGTCGTCTGCGCCCCGCCGCCCAGCGACAGGTTCACCGCCCGGATGTCGTAGGCGTCGGCGTTGGCGACGACCCATTGCAGGGCCTTCTCGATGTTGGCCTCGCTGGCGCCGCTGCCGTCGTCGGGCATGACCTTCAGCGCGATGATGCCGACGTCGGGCGCGTTCTCCAGGATTTCCGCGGTGACCAGAGCGCCGTGCGTGTTCGCGTTGGCAACCATGACATCGTTGTCGTTGCCGTAGAAATCATGCTGATAGACCAGCCGGCCCGTGTTCCAGGCGGAGGACAGGCCGCTGTCGATCACGACGACGTTGCCGGCGGAAGCGGAGCTGTTCGACATCTTGCCAACCTTGTTCGTTCTTGGGCGAACGGCGCCCGTGACCGGACGCGCAAGGCTGGACTATGCGTGTTTTGCTGTGGCCGCCGTATGACCGCTGCGGGCGATTGCTGTGACCTGATACCGGCAACCCAAAGGCTTGGCTCGCCGTATCGCGTTCGAACGCCACGCAGGCTTTTCGCGCCATGGGGCGCAGCGCCCGGTCGGGCGCTCCGGCGAACGGGTGAGCGGAGACGGTCCCTTCATCCGCCCGCCGGAACCAAGGTTCTTGCTACCCCCGCCCGGCGATCAGGCTGTCCGCGGCGGCACGGGCCTCCGCGGTGACGGTGGCGCCGGACAGCATGCGGGCGATCTCCTCGCGGCGGTCGTCGCCGTCCAGCTCGACCACGCCGGTCGTCACCTGTTCCCCCTTCACCGACTTCTGGACCTTCAGGTGGATGGAGCCGCGGGCGGCGACCTGCGGGCTGTGGGTGACCACAAGCACCTGGAGCCCGTGCCCGAGCGTGGACAGGCGCTGCCCCACCGCGGCGGCGACGGCGCCGCCGATGCCGGTGTCCACCTCGTCGAACACCAGCGTGCCGACGGTCGAGGTCTGGGCCAGCACCACCTTCAGCGCCAGCATGAAGCGCGCCAGCTCGCCGCCCGACGCGATCTTGTTCAAGGCGCCGGGGGGCGAGCCGGGGTTGGTGGCGACCTGGAAGGCCACGCGGTCCATGCCGGCGGCGGCCCAGTCCGCCTCGTCGGCCAGCGGCTCGACCAGCGTGCGGAACTTCGCCTTTTCCAGCTTCAGCGGGGCGAGTTCGCCCGCCACGGCGGCGTCCAGCCGCCCGGCGGCCTGCTGGCGCTCCCCGCTCAGCGACTCGGCGGCTTTGCGGTAGGCGTCGCGGGCGGCCCCAGCCTCGCGGGCGAGGCGGGCCAGCAGATCGCCCTGGTCCTCGATCAGCAGCAGCCGGTCGGCCATGTCCTTGCGCAGGGGGGCAAGCGCGTCCACGTCCACGCCATGCTTGCGGGCGGCGGCGCGGAGCGCGAACAGCCGCTCCTCCAGCTTCTCCAGGGCCTGCGGGTCCATGTCCACGTCGGAGGACACGGCCTGAAGCCCGGCGATGGCCTCGCCCGCCTCCGTCGCGGCGCGGTCCAGGGCGGCGATGACCGGGTCCAGCTTGCCCGCGGCCTTGTCGGCGATGCGGCTCAGCGTGCGGATGGCGGACGCGAGGGCGCGTTCCACCCCGCGGTCGCCCGACAGTTCCCCATAGGCGGCGTTCAGGGCATCGACCAGCTTTTCCCGGTGCATCAGCACGGCGCGGGTCTCGGCCAACTCCTCCTCCTCGCCCGGCTTGGGGGCGAGGGCATCCAGCTCGGCCACGGCGTGGCGGAGATACTCCTCCTCCGAGCGGGCGCGGGCGATCTCGGCGGCGGCGTTGGCGCGGGCGTCCTCGACCTGCCTCCAGGCCCGGTACGCGGCGGCGACTTGGGCGGCGTGGGCGGACAGCCCGGCGTAGGCGTCCAGCACGCTGCGGTGGGTCTGCGGATTCAAAAGGCCGTGGGTGTCGAACTGGCCATGGACCTCGACCAGCTCCTCCCCCAGCCGCTTGAGCAGGCCGACGCCGACCGCCTGATCGTTGACCCAGGCGCGGCTGCGCCCGTCGGCGCTGACGGTGCGGCGGACGACCAGCCGTTCTTCGGGGTCGAGGCCCTGTTCCCGGAGGATGGCCAGCGCCGGATGGTCGCCGGACAGCTCGAACTCCGCGGTGACCGACGCCTGGTCGGCGCCGTGGCGGACGAGGCCCGAATCGGCCCGCGCGCCGAGCGCCAGGCCCAGCGCGTCGAGCAGGATGGACTTGCCGGCACCGGTTTCGCCGGTGAGGACGCACAGGCCCTTGCGGAAGCCCAGCCCCAGCCGTTCGATCAGGACGACGTCCCGGATCGTCAGCGACGCCAGCATGGACCGGCCTAGAACAGGGAGCTCCAGGCTCTGCTGATCCAGGACTTCTCGTTTCGCTCCGGACGCACGTTGGCGTCCACCAGCAGTGCGTAGCTGTCCGTGTACCATTCGCTGCCGGGGAAGTTGTGGCCGAGCACGGCGGCGGCGGTCTTCGCCTCGTCCGTGATTCCCAGCGCCAGATAGCACTCCACCAGCCGGTGCAGCGCCTCAGGGACGTGGGAGGTGGTCTGGTAGTTTTCAATCACCGTGCGGAACCGGCCGATGCCGGCGGTGTACTGCCCCTGCTTCAGATAGAAGCGCCCGACCTCCATCTCCTTGCCGGCGAGATGGTCGTTGGTCAGGTCGATCTTGATCTTGGCGTCGCGGGCGTACTGGCTGTCCGGGAAGCGGCGCACGACCTCCGACAGGGCGTCCAGCGCCAGACGGGTCATGCGCTGGTCGCGGCGCACGTCGGTGATCTGCTCGTAATAGGACAGCGCCCGCATGTAGTAGGCGTAGGCGACGTCGGGGCTGCCCGGGTGAAGCTGGATGTAGCGGTCGAGCGCCAGGATCGCGTCGTCGTACTTCAGATCCTGGTAATGGGCGTAGGCCGCCATGATCTGCGCCTTGCCCGCCCATTCGGAATAGGGGTGCTGGCGCTCCACCTCGTCGTACAGCTTGGCGGCCACCTTGAAGCGCTCCTCCCGCATGGCGGCGTCGGCCTCTTGGTAGATCTGGTCGGCCGGGCGTTCGACATACTGGTCCTCGGGCTTGGTCGAGGAGCAGGCGGTCAGGGCGGAAGCCAGGAGGAGGGCCGCAAGCGGCAGACGGGTAAGACGGGAGGGCATGGTCGTCGCAATGCTTTCGAAGTTGGCCCTATATAGCACGCCGGGGCGCGGGGGCGGCAAGCCGCTTCGGCGAACAAATTTCGAACCTCGCCGCCATGGCCCGGCCCGCCGCCGCGGACAGCGGACCGGTCAGCCGAACAGGGCGTCGATATCGGCCTGGCTGATGTTGCCCATTTCCTGGTTGTCGGCGGGGCCGTGCAGCTCCAGCGTCTCGTCCATCTTGGTGACGGTGGGCGGCAGGGGCATCGCCTCGAACTCGCGCTTGTTCCAGTGGCCCATCATCGCGTCCACGCGCTCCTCGATGAAGGACAGGGCGCGGACGACCTTGGTGATGCGCTGGCCGGTCAGGTCCTGGAAGTTGCAGGCCTCGTAGATGCGGACGATCACGTCGTTCATGTCGTTGACGCGGTCGGCGTGATAGCCCTCCGGCAGCGACGACTTCAGCTCGTGAACGACCTCCTCCAGCTCCTCGGCGCAGGCCATGATGGTGTTGGTCGCGGCTTCCGTCGCCGAGACGACGGCGCTCAGCTCCTGCGACGCCTGCTGGAACTTGTCGTCGCCGGCCAGCGGGTGGCGGATGGCCGCCATTTCCACCTTGGTGGCCTTGATCCGGCCCGAGATGTCGGCGATCTCGACCTGGATCTGGTCGATCTGCTGGGCGTCCATGGTCAGGAAGCGGTCGAGCTTCGCGCCGAGGTCGCTGATGGCGCGGATGACGTCGCTGTTGTCCACCGTCACCGGGCCGGCCGGCAGAGCCGCGAGCGCCGGCGCCAGGGCGGCGGCGTCGTCCACCACGGCCTGATAGGGGTTGCCGGTCCGGCGGGCCTTCTGAAGCTCGGCCATGAAGGGTTTCGAAAGATTCCTCATGCGGGCTCCGCTTCTTTCCGAATGGCCGTCCGGGGGCGTCAGCGCCCGCCGGGCCGTCTGGTCAGGACTGCCCGCCAGGACCGGCATCGGCCCGGCGGGCGACGATCGTCATAACAAACTTCACGTCCCATTTCGCCGGCTGGTTGGCGCGGCGACAACTTTTCACAATTCCGACGCCGGGCCGTCCTGTTTGACCGGAGGGTCAGCCGAACAGGGCGTCGATGGCCGCCTGATCCAGCGGAGTCGGAGGCTCGTCCGCCGCGGGGGGCGGCGGGGCCGCCGGCTTGGCCGCGGGCTTGGGCACCGGCTTCGCCGCGGAGGGCGGCTTGGGCACCGGCTTCTTGGCCGGAGCGGGGGCCGCCGCCGGGGCGGGGGCCGGGCTGTCGAACAGGCTGTCGATGTCCGCCTGACTGGCCTGCGCCGGAGCGGCGGGTGGAGCCGCCGCCGGGGCCGGGCTGTCGAACAGGCTGTCGATGTCCGCCTGGCTGGCCTTCGCCGGAACGGCGGCCGGCTCGGGCGGCGGCGGCGGCGGCGGGGCCGCCATCGCCGGGCTGTCGAACATGCTGTCCACGTCGGCCTGGCTGACGCCGAGACCGTCGAGCTGCGGGCCGTTCAGCAGGTGGGAGTCCGGACGGGTGTCCGTGTTCTCCTGCGCGACCTGGATGCCGGCGAGCTTCTCGATGCCCCAGATGTTGATCATCGCGTTGACGCGCTGCTCGATGTAGCGGAGCGCGTTGACCACCTTGCTGGTGCGCTGGCCGGTCAGGTCCTGGAACGAGCAGGCGGTGAAAATGTTCGTCACCTCCCCCTCGATCTCGGAGCACAGGCCGGGGTCGGCGCCCTCGGCCTTCAGCTTGCCCGACAGATCCATCAGCCGCTCGGCGGCGTTCAGGATCTCGAAGGACGCGCGTTCGGTCGAGATGACGATGGCGTCCAGCTCGTTCGTGGCGGAGATGATCTTGTCGCCGCCGGCGTCGGGCGGACGCAGGGCTGCGACCTCGCGCCGCGCCTGCTCGATGGAGGCAGCCATCTCCATCAGCTCGCGCCGCAGCACCTCGACGTGCTTGGAGGCTTCCACCACCTCGCTCTGCTGGTGCCAGGAGCTGCGGAACTCCACCAACATTTTGCGCACCTCCTCCGCCGCGGCCCCATGGGCCCGGCGGTGGAAGCGGCGCAGGAAGGCGCGCCCTTTGGTCGTGCGGGCGATCGCTTCCTCGATCTGGTCGAACTCTTCCTCGGAAAGCTGCGGAAGCTGATCCAACCCAACCACTCCTTACCCGCCGATGACGGCCTGGATCTTCTGCTTCAGGGTATCGGCGTTGAAAGGCTTGACGATGTAGTTGTTCACGCCGGCCTGCTTGGCGGCGATCACGTTCTCGGTCTTGCTTTCGGCGGTGACCATGATGAACGGGGTCGAGGCGAGCTTGGCGTCGGCGCGGATCTCCTTGAGGAGCTGCAGGCCGGTCATCGGCTCCATGTTCCAGTCGGAAATGATGAGCCCGAACTTGCTCTCGCGCAGCTTCTGCAGAGCCGAGACGCCGTCGCCGGCCTCGTCGATGTCCGTGTAGCCGATCTGGGTCAGGAGGTTCCGCACGATGCGCCGCATGGTGGCGTAATCATCGACGACAAGGATCTTCATCTACGCGTCTCCGCATTCTTCCGTTGCTAGGCCCCGGCCCGGCGTTCAGCCTGCCCGGCGCGGCATGGCGCGCGCCGAGGTCGAGGTCTGGTCCGACTGTGATGCCCTAAGTCTGCCGAAAAGTCATCCTTCACGGACACAGTGAAGTACGCCCGTAAATATCGGGTTACCAAGACCGCCGAAATTCATTCGCATCCGAATACGACGAGGGTCGTTTTCGGGCACGGACAGAGTTCAGGCGGCGGTCCGAACGGGCATAACCCTGCGCCGGGTGGGGACCTTGCCAGATTTCACAACCGAACGCACGGTCTGATTTGCGTCCGCAAGGCTCCCCGCCCGCGGCCAAAAGTCCGACCCGGGGCATTTCCATCAAACGATGATCGGGGCGGTTGCCTGTCTCAGCCACTGCGCCGCGGCGGCTCCCCCCTCGCCGGCAAGCTGCGGCTCCAGCGCCTCGCGCACCTGGGCGTGGTAGGCGTTCAGCCAAGCGATCTCCTCCCCCGTCATCAGCGCCGGCTCCACCAGATGGCGGTCGATGGGGGCCAGGGTCAGCACCTCGAACCCCAGCATGGGCCGCTCCGCCATGGGCAGGTCGAGCGGCTGGACGACGATCAGGTTCTCGATGCGGATGCCGTAGGCCCCGGGCTTGTAGTAGCCGGGCTCGTTGGACAGGATCATGCCGGGCTGAAGCGCCACGCTGTTCGGCACCTTGGAGATCCGCTGCGGTCCCTCATGCACCGACAGGTAGCTGCCCACCCCGTGGCCGGTGCCGTGGTCGTAGTCCAGCCCCAGCGCCCACAGCGGCATGCGGGCCAGCGTGTCGAGCTGCGACCCCGTAGTGCCGCGCGGGAACCGCGCCGTGCTGACGGCGATGTGGCCCTTCAGGACCAGGGTGAAGCGCTCCCGCATCTCCGGAGTCGGCGTGCCGATGGCGATGGTGCGCGTCACGTCGGTGGTGCCGTCCCGGTACTGGGCGCCGCTGTCCAGCAGGAACAGGCTGTCCGGCTCCAGAAGTCGGTCGGTTTCCTCCGACACGCGGTAATGGACGATGGCGCCGTTCGGCCCAGCCCCGGAAATGGTGTCGAAGCTGAGGCCACGGAACCGCTCGTTGACGCGGCGGAAGGCCAGCAGCCGGTCCGCCGCCATGGTCTCCGTCACGGTGCCGGAGGGCGCCTCCTGCGACAGCCAATGCAGGAAGCGGACGAGCGCCGCGCCGTCGCGGACGTGGGCGGCGCGGGCGCCGGCCAGTTCCGCCGCGTTCTTGCACGCCTTGGGCAGGGCGCAGGGGTCGGGGTCGCGCTCCACCTTCGCGCCGGCCATGTGCAGCCGGTCGAAGATCCAGGCGGAGGTGCTGGCCGGGTCGGCCATCACCTTGCGCCCCTCGCGCCCCAGCCCGTCCAGCGCCGCCCCCAGCTCGTCGGGCGCACGCACGGCGACGTGGTTGCCGAGATGGGACTCCACACCCGGCGCCAACTTGCGGCGGTCGATGAACAGGTCCACCTGCCCGTCGTCCTTCAGGATCGCGAAGGACAGCGGCAGCGGCGTGCAGGGCACGTCCGCCCCGCGCAGGTTCAGCAGCCACGCGATGGAATCGGGCTGGGTCAGCACCGCGGCGCCGATGCCGTTGCGCGTCAGGTCGCCGGCGATGCGGGCGCGCTTGTCGGCGGCGCTGTCACCGGCGAAGGCGATGTCCTGCACCACCACCGGCGCCAGCGGGGCCGGCGGCTGGCCGCTCCACACGCGGTCCACCGGGTTGTCCGGGCAGGGCACCAGCGACAGGCCGATGCGCTCCAGTTGCTGGCGGGCGCGCTCCACCCAGCCGGCGGTGTGCAGCCACGGGTCGTAGCCGAGCCGCCCGCCTTGCGGCAGGGCCTCCGCCGCCCAATCGGCCAGCGGGTCGTCCACCAGATGCCGGTATTCGTAGAGATCGCCCGGCACCTCCGCCTGGACCTGGAGGGTGTAGCGCCCGTCCACGAAGATGGCGGCGCGCTGCCGTCCCACCACGGCGTGGCCCGCCGACCCCGTGAAGCCGGTCAGCCAGGCGAGCCGCTGGGCGCGCGTCGCCACATACTCGCCCTGGTGTTCGTCGCCGCGCGGCACGATGAAGCCGTCCAGGTCGGCGCGCGCCAGGACGCCGCGCAGGGCGGCGAGGC
>NZ_JAUJFI010000151.1 GCF_030849505.1 Azospirillum isscasi
CGAAGCCGGAGCGGACGCCGCCGGGGCCGGAGCCGCGGCCGGAGCCGCCGCGGGGGCGGGAGCCGGGGCAGCGGCCTTGTTCAGCGCGCTGTCGTCCTCGCCCTCTTCCAGCAGCACGGCGATCGGGGTGTTCACCGCGACGCCCTGCGTGCCGGCCTGCACGAGGATCTTGCCGAGACGGCCTTCGTCCGCCGCCTCGACCTCCATGGTGGCCTTGTCGGTTTCGATCTCGGCGATCACGTCGCCGGACTTCACCGCGTCGCCTTCCTTCTTCAGCCACTTGGCGAGGTTGCCCTCGGTCATCGTGGGGGAGAGGGCGGGCATCAGAATCTGGATGGTCATTCGCTCGCCCTCCTTACTTGCGGTAGCAGGCCTTCTTCGCCGCTTCCGCGATGCGGTCCGGCGAAGGAAGGACGAGCTTTTCCAGGTTCGCCGCGTAGGGCATCGGCACGTCGAGGCCGGTCACGCGGATCACCGGGGCGTCCAGATAGTCGAAAGCCTGCTCCATCATCAGGGCCGACAGCTCGGCGCCGATGCCGCAGGTCGGCCAGGCCTCCTCGACGGTGACGAGGCGGTTGGTCTTCTTGACGGAGTTGACGATGGTCTCGGTGTCGAGCGGACGGATCGTGCGCAGGTCGATGACCTCGGCGCTGATGCCGTCCTTCTCCAGCAGCTCCGCGGCGGCGAGCGCGTAGCTGACCATCAGCGAATGGGCGGTGATGGTCACGTCCGTGCCGGCGCGGCGGATCTTGGCGCGCCCGATCGGAACGATGAAGTCCTCGCTCTCCGGCACCTCGAAGGACTGGCCGTAGAGGATCTCGTTCTCAAGGAAGATGACCGGGTTCGGATCGCGGATGGCCGACTTCATCAGGCCCTTGAAGTCCGACGCGCTGTAGGGGGCGACGACCTTCAGGCCCGGGACGCTGGCGTACCAGGGGGTGAAGTCCTGGCTGTGCTGCGCGGCGACGCGGGCGGCCGCACCGTTCGGGCCGCGGAACACGATCGGGCAGCCCATCTGGCCGCCGGACATGTACAGCGTCTTGGCGGCGGAGTTCACGATGTGGTCGATGGCCTGCATCGCGAAGTTGAAGGTCATGAACTCGACGATTGGGCGCAGGCCGCGGAAGGCCGCACCGACGCCCAGGCCGGCGAAGCCGATCTCGGTGATCGGCGTGTCGATGACGCGGTCGGCGCCGAATTCCTGAAGCAGGCCCTGCGACACCTTGTAGGCGCCCTGGTACTGCGCGACCTCCTCGCCCATCAGGAAGACGGTCGGGTCGCGGCGCATCTCCTCCGCCATGGCGTCCCGCAACGCTTCGCGGACGGTCTTCTTCACCGTCTTGTCGAAGAACTTGTCCTCGTCGGAGGCCGGCGGGGCGGCGGCGGGGCCGCTGGCCGGGCCGACCGGCAGGGTGGCCGGGGCGTGGGCGCCCGTGTCCTGCACCACCGGCTCGGCGGCGACCTTCGGCGCCGGCGCCGGGGAGCCGGACACGGCGTCGGTCACGCTCTCGCCATCGGCCAGGATCACGGCGATGGGCGTGTTCACGGCGACGTTCTCGGTGCCCTCGGCGACCAGGATCTTGCCGATGCGGCCTTCGTCCACCGCCTCGACCTCCATGGTCGCCTTGTCGGTCTCGATCTCGGCGAGCACGTCGCCGGACCGGACCTCGTCACCTTCCTTCTTGACCCACTTCGCCAGCTTGCCCTCGGTCATGGTGGGCGACAGCGCCGGCATCAGCACTTCGATCGGCATTCCTCAACCTCCGGCGGCGCGGGTTCGCCGGGAGGCGAAGCCTCCGGCCCTCGGCGCCGCTCCTGCTTATCGTTGTCGTCAGGCTTCGATCAGGACGTCGGTCCACAGCTCCGCCGGATCGGGCTCGGGGCTCTGCTGCGAGAATTCCGCAGCCTCGGTCACCACGGCCTTGACCTCGCGGTCGATCTCCTTGAGCTGGTCCTCGGTCACGTAACCGCCTTCCAGCAGGACCCGCTTCAGGTTGTCGATCGGATCGGACTCGCTCCGCATCTTCTCGACCTCCTCCTTGGTCCGGTACTTGGCCGGATCGGACATGGAGTGGCCGCGGTAGCGGTAGGTTTTCATCTCCAGGATGACCGGGCCGTTGCCGGAGCGGATGTAGTCCACCCACTTGTCGGCGGCCTCGCGGACCTCCAGGACGTCCATGCCGTTGACCTGATGGCCGGGAATGCCGTAGGCCGCGCCGCGCTGGTGCAGTTCGCCCGCGGACGCGCGCTCCTGCGAGGTGCCCATGGCGTACTTGTTGTTCTCGATCACGTAGAGCACCGGCAGCTTCCACAGCGCCGCCATGTTGAAGCTCTCGTACACCTGACCCTGGTTGATCGCGCCGTCGCCGCAATAGACGGCGGACAGGCCATCGTCCTTGTTGTACTTGTGCGAGAAGGCGAGACCGGTGCCCAGCGGGACCTGCGCGCCGACGATGCCGTGGCCGCCGTAGAAGTTCTTCTCGCGGCTGAACATGTGCATCGAGCCGCCCTTGCCCTTGGAGTAGCCTCCGCGGCGCCCGGTCAGCTCCGCCATCACGCCCTTCGGGTCCATGCCGCAGGCCAGCATGTGGCCGTGGTCGCGGTAGCTGGTGATGACGTCGTCGTTGTCCTTCAGCGCGGCCTGGATGCCGACCACAACGGCTTCCTGGCCGATGTAGAGGTGGCAGAAACCGCCGATGAGGCCCATGCCGTAGAGCTGGCCCGCCTTCTCCTCGAAGCGGCGGATCAGCAGCATCTCACGGTAGTACTTGATCATTTCGTCCGCCGAAGCGGCCTGCTTCGGCGCGGATTCAGTCTGCGCCTTCGGACGGCGTCGTGACGCGGCCATGTTTCCTCCCCAGGATTTATGCAGCGACGGCAAGCGAACAGCCAGGGCTGCAACACGTTACGAGGGTACATCCCCCTCGCACCGGAAGCGGATGCGGGGCGCACAGTACACGACAAGCGCGTTCGGCGCAAATACCTGTTTTTAAACACGAAATTCGGCGTTAACCGGCTTTCGGTTAATTCACTGATATGACCTACTTCTCAGCGCTAGCATCGCCCTCCTCCCGCACCGGGGGGAGGGCGATTATGACGTCGCGGGGCCCGGAAAGGTTCAGCATCGTGCGCGCACGCTCGTCCAGCATGTCGCGGTCCAGGTGGTCGCTGCGCATCAGTTGCGCGCGCCGGTCCATCCGCTCGCGCTCGGCCTTCACCTGATCCAGGACGGATTCCGCCGTGGCGATCTCCGCCTTCAGGTGGTTCATGGCGAGCAGCCCGCGGTCTCCCTGGACGGCGTAATAGACGAAGTAAGCAACGACGCAGGAGCCGATGGCCGGGCCGATGGCCTGGCGGAGGGCGCTTTTCGCCGCGCGTTTCAGCGAGTCGGTGAGGTTCTGGAGCATGGTCATGGCGGCATGATGGAATCACACGCGATTCCTTCGGTCAAACGGAAAAGAAGCAATCCGAAAGAATTCACCGGACCATGCTCTTTGCGCTACCGAGTAATAGACGGCCTACACCCCCGACGCCCCCCGACGAACGTCACACGGCGGGCAACCTTCGAAAGAAGGCGGGGGGCCGCGTCATTCCGGCGGGACCTCGCGGGGCTGGCGGTCCTCGCCGATGGCGACGTAGGTGAACACGCCCTCCGTCACCTTGATGGCGTCCCCGGCGCTGCGCTGGCGGCGCACCCAGGTCTCGACCCGGACGCGGATGGAGGTGCGGCCCACCTTCTCCACATGGGCGAAGCAGCTCACCTCGTCGCCGACATAGACCGGCTTGTGGAAGGTCATCGCCTCGATCCCCACGGTCGCCACGCGCCCGCCGGCGCGGCGCAGGGCGGCCACGCCGCCGGCCAGATCCATCTGGGACAGCAGCCAGCCGCCGAAGATGTCGCCGTTGGGGTTGGTGTCCGCCGGCATGGCGATGGTGCGCAGGGCCGGACCGCCCTCCATGTCGGGGTGGATCGCCGGGTGGATCGTCTGTTCCCACGCGGGCGTGGCGTCGCTCATGTTTCCTCCCGGGGTCGAAAAACCACGTCACAAAATATGGTGCGGGGAGTATATAGAGGCCACCGCATGCGCTTGCGCAGCCCTGACGAAATTCCTATAACTGGGGCCATGAGCGATCTTTTCGAGAACACGGCGCGCAAGGCCGAGACCTACTCCGCCCAGGATATCGAGGTTCTGGAGGGGCTTGAGCCCGTCCGCCGGCGCCCCGGCATGTACATCGGCGGCACCGACGACCGGGCGCTGCACCATCTGGTGGCCGAGGTTCTGGACAACGCCATGGACGAGGCGGTGGCCGGCCACGCCAGCCGCATCGACCTGGAACTGACCGCCGACGGCACGGTGGTGGTGCGCGACAACGGGCGCGGCATCCCCATCGACGACCACCCCAAGTACCCCGGCAAGTCGGCGCTGGAGGTCATTCTCACCACCCTGCATTCGGGCGGCAAATTCTCCAACAAGGTCTACCAGACCTCCGGCGGCCTGCACGGCGTAGGCCTGTCCGTGGTGAACGCGCTGTCCGACCGGCTGACCGTGGAGGTGGCGCGCGAACGCCAGCTCTACGTGCAGCATTACAGCCGCGGCCTGCCGCAGGGGCCGCTCGCCCGGCAGGGCGCGGCCAATCGCCGCGGCACGACCATCCGCTTCCACGCCGACCCGGAGATCTTCGGGGAGGCCGCCCATTTCGAGCCGCACCGGCTGTACCGGCTGGCGCGATCCAAGGCGTATCTCTACCGGGGCGTGGAAATCCGCTGGAGCTGCGACCCGGCGCTGCTGGCGCCGGACAGCACCACCCCGGCGCAGGAGACCCTGCATTTCCCCGGCGGCCTCCTCGACTACCTGAACGCCGCCCTGAAGGAGCGCCGGACGCTGACCCGCCTGCCCTTCTCCGGCGCGCTGGACTTCCCGAACCAGCAGGGCCGGGTGGAGTGGGCCATCGCCTGGCCGGAGGACGACGAGGGCTTCTCCCACACCTACTGCAACACGGTGCCGACCCCGCAGGGCGGCACGCACGAGGCGGGCCTGCGCGCCGCCCTGACCCGCGGCCTGAAGGGCTATGGCGAGCTGACCAGCAACAAGCGCGCCGCCCAGGTCACCGCGGACGACGTGGTGGGCGACGCCTGCATCCTGCTGTCGGTCTTCATCCGCGAGCCGCATTTCCAGGGCCAGACCAAGGAGAAGCTGGTCACGGCGGAAGCCCACCGGCTGGTCGAGGCGGCGATCAAGGACCATTTCGACCACTGGCTGTCGGGAGACCCGTCCTCCTCCAAGGCCCTTCTGGAACGGCTGATCGAGAAGGCGGAGGAGCGCGCCAAGCGCAAGCAGTCCAAGGAGCTGGGCCGCAAGTCGGCGACCCGGCGCCTGCGCCTGCCCGGCAAGCTGGCCGACTGCTCCCGCAATTCGCCGGAGGGCACGGAGATCTTCCTGGTGGAGGGCGATTCCGCGGGCGGTTCGGCCAAGCAGGCGCGCAACCGCGAAACCCAGGCCATCCTGCCGCTGCGCGGCAAGATCCTGAACGTCGCCTCGGCCTCCGCCGACAAGATGAAGGCGAACCAGGAGCTGAACGACCTCACCCAGGCGCTGGGCTGCGGCGTGGGCAAGGACTTCTCCAGCGACAAGCTGCGCTACGAGCGGGTCATCATCATGACCGACGCGGACGTGGACGGCGCGCACATCGCCTCGCTGCTGATGACCTTCTTCTACCGGGAGATGGGCGGGCTGATCCAGAACGGGCACCTGTATCTCGCCCTGCCGCCGCTCTACCGCATCAGCCACGGCGCCAAGTCCGTCTACGCCCGCGACGACGCGCACAAGGACCAGCTCCTGAACAAGACCTTCAAGGGCAAGAAGGTGGAGATCAGCCGCTTCAAGGGCCTGGGCGAGATGATGCCGGCCCAGCTCCGCGAGACCACCATGGACCCGGCCAAGCGCACGCTGCTGCGCGTGGTCGTGCCGAACGCCGCCGACCCGGAACAGGCGGAGGACGTGAAGGCCACCAGGACCCGCGTGGAAGAGCTGATGGGCCGCCGTCCGGAGCTGCGCTTCCAGTTCATCCAGGAAAACGCGAAGTTCGTCCGCGTGGACGACATCGACGTGTGACCGGCGGCGGCACGGGCGCGCGGTCGGCTGAGCGGCGGTTCTTAAGGGGGAAGCGGCCTTGCCGGTGCCGGGCCGCTGCGACATCATCGTCCGGCGATGCCCGCACAGCCCAGACCACATAACCCAGGCGAGCCATGCCCCTCCTGTCCCGCGCCGCCATTCTCGCCCTTTGCGTAGCGGCGGCGGCCTGCACCAACGAACGCGTGGTGGCGGACCTGCCGGTTCCCGCTTACACGCTGAGCGAGGTTTCCTACGCGGCCTCGAACCGCGACCTGCGCGTGGTGATCCACGGCAACCCCTTCGGGATGGACCCGCAGGCGTTCGGCACGCTGGTCACCGCCAACATGCAGAACCGCGTTTCCGGCGTGCGCACCAACCTCACCACCACGCCGAACCAGACCGCCCGCCCCGATTACCGCGTCGTCCTGGCCTTCAACCCCGCCGAGACGACGCTGAACTCCGCCCTGTGCAGCGGCCAGCCCCTGCGCACCAGCCCGCCCGGCGGCCCCATCGTGGTCCAGGGCGCCTTCTGCCGGGGCGGCGGCCCGCTGTCCTCGGCCACCGGCTGGCTCGACCGCCCGCAGGGGCCGAACGACCCGGATTTCCGGGCGCTCATCAGCGACATGACCTTCGCCCTTTTTCCCGCCCGCCGCGCCGACCTGGACGGCTGCGGCGGGGGTCCTGACTGCTGAGGTGGGAGACTACGCTCAGGCGTAGAGGAGCCACTCCCGCAGCAGGGCTGTGACCGCCTGCGGCTGCTCCATGGCCGACAGGTGGCCGCAATCCTCGATCAGGACGAGGCGGGCGCCGGGGATGCCGGCGGCGATCTCCTCATGCACCGCCGGGGGCGTGATGGCGTCCTGGCGCCCGCACAGCACCAGCGCCGGGCAGGCGATGGCCCCCAGGCCGGGACGGCTGTCCGGACGGTTCATGATCGCCGTCTGCTGGCGGACGTAGCCGTCCGGCCCGACGCGCCGGGCCTGGGCCTGCACCGACTCGACGAGGGCCGGTTCGGCGGTGCGGTCGGGATGGACGAGGCGCGGCATGCCCGCGGCCACCACCTGCCGCAGCCGCCCCTGCCCCACCAGACGCACGGCGTCCTGCCGGTTGGCCGTCTGTTCCGGCGTGTCGGGGCGGGCGCTGGTGTCGAGCAGGGCAAGTTTCGCCACGCGCTCCGGCGCCTGCCGCAGGATTTCGAAGGCGACGTAGCCGCCCATCGACAGGCCGGCGAGCGCGAAGCGCGGCGGCGCCTGCGCCAGCACCGCGGCGGCCAGGGCGGCCATGGAATCGTGCGCGGTCAGGTCGCCGACCGCCGGGTCCGCCACATCGGCCAGATGGCGGGTCTGGTGCTCCCACAGCGCGGCGTCCAGCGGCATGCCGGGCAGCAGGATCAGGGGAAACCGGTCGCTCATCCCTTCCTCCTTTCCCTTGCGGTCAGCGGATCAGGTCCAGCACGGCCTTGAAGGCCGGGATGTCCGACCGCTCCATCCATTCGAACAGGACCATCTCGGTGCTGACGATGGTCGCACCGGCGGCGCGCATGCGGGCGATGCCGAGTTCCGCGTTGGCGGGAACGCGCGACGACACGGCGTCGGCCACCAGCACGACCTCGAACCCCAGCCCGACCAGCGACAGCGCGGTCTGCATCACGCAGACATGGGCCTCCGATCCGGCCAGCACGATCTGCTTCCGGTCCAACCGCTCCAGCCGCTCCATGAAGGCCGGCTCCCGCGCGGCGGAGAAGGTGATCTTCTCCACCACCCCGTCCGGCGGCAGCAGGGCGCGCAGCGACGCGGCGGTGGGGCCGAGGCCCTTGGGGTACTGTTCGGTGGCGAAGGCCGGTACGCCGAGCAGGGCGGCGGCCTTCAGAAGCGTGGCGGCGTTGCGCTCCACCCGGGCGGACTCGGCGATGGCCGGCATCAGCTTTTCCTGGATATCGACCACCACCAGGACGGAACGTTCGGAGGAAACAAGCATCGGATGGCACCCTTTTTTCTTTGTCCGGCCCAAACGGCAACAAAGGCCGCAAACCTCTCCACAACCGCCGAGAAGGCCGGATTTCCGCGGTTTCTACGCTCTTTCCACAGCCTAACCGAGCGGGCGCGCGGCGCCAAGCGGCCCTTCCGGTTCCACGCAATGCGCGATTCCATCACAAGGTCTATTGACAGCGCCCTTTGACTTCATATTCTGCCGCCCCATCTAATCGTCGGGCCGTACCGGCACGATTATCGCACTCCAGACAGAAACAGGTTGGATGCTCTTTTCGGAACTTGGGCTTGCACCTGAAATCCTGCGGGCAATCGAGGACAAAGGTTACACCCAGCCGACGCCAATTCAGGAACAGGCCATTCCCTGGGTCCTGCAAGGCCGCGATGTGCTCGGCTGCGCGCAAACCGGCACCGGGAAGACGGCCAGCTTCACCCTGCCGATGATCGACATCCTGGCTTCGGGCCGGGCACGGGCGCGCATGCCCCGGTCGCTCATCCTGGAGCCGACGCGGGAGCTTGCCGCACAGGTCGCCGAAAGCTTCGAGACCTATGGCAAGCACCACAAGCTCAGCATGGCGCTCCTGATCGGCGGCGAAACCTTCACCGAGCAGGTGAAGCGGCTGGACCGCGGGGTGGACGTGCTGATCGCGACGCCGGGCCGGCTGATCGACCTGTTCGAGCGCGGCAACATCATGCTCAACGACATCAAGGTCTTCGTCATCGACGAGGCGGACCGGATGCTCGACATGGGCTTCATCCCGGACATCGAGCGGATCGTCAGCAAGCTGCCGAAGCTGCGCCAGACGCTGTTCTTCTCCGCCACCATGCCGCCGGAAATCCGCCGTCTGGCCGACGCCTTCCTGTCGAACCCGAAGGAAGTGACCGTTGCCCCGCCCGCCTCCCCGGCGGAGACGGTGACCCAGGCCATGGTCCTGGTGCAGGAGGAGGACAAGCGCAAGGCGCTGCGCCACCTGCTGCGCACCGAGGACGTGAAGAACGCCTTCATCTTCTGCAACCGCAAGCGCGACGTCGCCCTCCTGCAGAAGTCGCTGGAGAGCCACGGCTTCAACGCCGGCGCCCTGCACGGCGACATGGTGCAGTCCAAGCGGATGGAGACGCTGGACGCTTTCAAGAAGGGCGAGATCACGCTGCTCGTCTGCTCCGACGTGGCGGCGCGCGGCCTGGACGTCCAGGGGCTCAGCCACGTCTTCAATTTCGATGTGCCGATCAGCGCGGAGGACTATGTCCACCGCATCGGGCGCACGGGCCGGGCGGGCCGCACGGGCCGCGCCTTCACGCTCGCCAGCCCCCTGGACGGCAAGCAGGTTTCGGCCATCGGCCGTCTCATCAAGCGGGAGATACCCTTGATCGCCATCGACGGCCTCGAGTCGGCCGAGTTCCTCAGCGAGGACGAGGCGCGCCGTGGCCGCAGCCGTGGCCGGGGCAAGGACAAGGACAAGGATAAGGACCGCGGCGACCGCGCGCCGCGTGAGCGTGCCGAGCGTGCCGAGCGCGAGGAGCGGGCCCCCCGCGAGGAGCGTCAGGCCCGGGAGGAGCGCCAGCCGCGCGAGGATCGTCCGAGCCGCGACGAACGCCCCGTTCGCGAGGAGCGCCAGCCGCGCGAATCGCTGGCCGCCGCCGAGAGCCGCCGGCAGGAGCCGCGCCGGGATCGTGACCGCGACCGCGACCGTGACCGCCGCCGCCGCCGCGACGAGGACGAGGACGACACACCGGTGATCGGTTTCGGCGACCATATGCCGGCCTTCATGCTGCGTTCCGCCCGGCGCCCGGCTCCGGTCGAACCCGCCGAGCAATCCCCGCAGGAGAGCTGACCGCCATGCAGACCATCTTCGTCATGGTCAAATGCGAACTTGGCAAGGCCTATCAGGTGGCCGATCAGGCCGTTCAGGACATCGAGCAGGTGTCGGAGGTGCATTCCATCTCCGGCCAGTACGACCTGCTGATGAAGTGCTATCTCCCCCAGGATCTGGACATCGGCCGATTCGTGACCGAAAACATCCAGACCCTGTCCGGGGTGCGCGACACCTTCACCCTGATCGCCTACAAGGCGTTCGCCTAGGGGCCGGACGGGCACGGAAAGCGCCTTGAAGAAGGCCGGAACAGGGGGACCTCCGCCGCTCGCGGACGGTCCCCTTTTTCATGTTTTCCTCCATCGGCAACAGACATCGGACAATTCGCGAAACCCGCTGCGAAACCGTTGACTTGGCCGGGTGGTTACCTCAAACGTTCGGCATGTCCCAGCTCCCGTCCCGACATGCCCGGCGCGCCCGCGCCACCAGCCCGAAGACGCACCGCCCGTTGGACCGCCGGTCGCTGGTCCTGCGATCCGGCATCGTCGCCCTGATGGCCGCCTGCGGCGTCGTCCTGGCCGACCTGGCCGACGCGCAGCAGCCCCCCGTACAGGCAACGCCGCAGGCGGGCGCCGCGCCCGCCTCCGGGCCGGACCAGGGCGGGCGGCTCGAAGTCGTCGTCCCGCCGCCGGCGCAGGCCGATGGGAAGCCCCAGGACCCCCCGGTCCTTCTGGGAGCCGACACGGTGACCTTCGACGAGGTGAACAGCCTCGTCACCGCGTCGGGCAACGTGGAGCTGTCGCAGGGCGCGCGGACCGTCCGGGCCGACACCATCACCTACAACCAGAAGACCAAGGTGGTGATCGCCTCCGGCAACGTCCGTCTGGTCGAGCCGTCGGGCGACATCCTGTTCTCCAATTACGCGGAACTGACGGACGACATGCGCGATGCGTTCGTCGAGAACGTCCGCGTGTTGATGACCGACAACAGCCGCATGGCCGGCACCGAGGGTGAACGGCGCGGCGGGCGGCTGATCCGCCTGAACCGGGCCGTCTACAGCCCTTGCGAACTCTGCAAGACCGATCCGACCAGTGCGCCCGTCTGGCAGATCCGCGCCGCCCGCGTGGTGCAGGACAACGAGGATCACGAGGTCCGCTACCGCGACGCCTTCATCGAGATGTTCGGCGTCCCGTTCTTCTATACGCCCTACCTTTCCCATCCCGATCCCACGGTGGACCGGCGCTCGGGCTTCCTGACGCCCAGCTTCCGGAACAACTCCGACCTCGGCTTCGGCGTCATCTCGCACTACTACTGGGACATCGCGCCGGACCAGGACGCCACCATCGACGTCGGCGGCTATTCGAATCAGGGCCTGTTCCTGGGCGGCCAGTACCGCAAGCGGTTCGAGAACGGGCGGTTGCAGCTCGACGGCTCCGTGACGCAGGGGGAAATTCCCAACGGCACCCTGAAGGGCGCCGACGACAAGCGCTGGCGCGGCCACGCCTTCGCCAGCGGCCTGTTCGACATCGACGAGACGTGGCGCTGGGGTTTCAACCTCAAGCGGGCCAGCGACGAGTTGTATCTGCGCCGCTACTTCAACATCCGTGACGAGGTGCTGACCAGCCGCGCCTTCGTCGAGGGGTTCAACGGGCGCAACTACGCGGCGGTCAACGCCTACAGCTTCCAGGATCTGCGCTGGGGCAACCCGGTGCAGGAGCCCTACGTGCTTCCTGAGGCGCGCTACAACGCGCTGGGCGAGCCGGGCAGCCTGATGGGCGGGCGCTGGTCGCTGGACAGCAGCCTGTTGGCCATCGCCCGCCCGGGCAGCGGCGGCCCGGACACCCAGCGGCTGGCCCTGCAGCCCGGCTGGCAGCGGGACATCTATTCCAACCTGGGCTTCGTCACCACGGTCGAAGGCAGCGTCCTGCTGGCCGGCTACACGTCCCAGAGATTCAATCCGGACGATCCCGCCAACACCGGCAACGACAGCGTCCAGCGCCTGCGCTTCTTCCCGCAGGCCACGACCACGGTCCGCTACCCGTTTGTCCGCTATGGGGAAAGCAGCTTCCAGACCATCGAACCCATCGGACAGATCAGCGTGTCGCCGAAGGTGGACAACGATCCGGCCTTCCCGAACGAGGACAGCCTCGACGTCGAGTTCGACGAGGTCAACCTGCTGATGCCCAACCGTTTCACCGGCATCGACCGGCTGGACGGCGGAACCCGCGCGACCTACGGTCTGCGCACCACCTTCCAGGGCTACAGGACCGGTTCGGCAAGCCTGTTCGTCGGCCAGAGCTTCCGCGCCGACGATACGGAGAATTTCCGCGGCGGGTCGGGCCTCGACAAGAAGTCGTCGGATTATGTCGGCCGTCTCGACCTGCGTCCGGCGGAATGGCTGGATGTGAATTACGGCTTCCGCATCGACCATGACACGCTGAAGCCGCGCCGGCATTCGGTCAACGCATCGGCCGGCGTGCCGCTGCTGCGGCTCTACAGCACCTACACCTACGTCGACCAGACGGAAAACCCCTACGTCGTGGAACGGAACGAGGTCGAACAGGCAAGCCTCACCCTGGCGTCGCAATTCTCACAACACTGGTCGCTCAGCCTGTCCCATTCGCAGGCGTTCCGCCCCGATGCCGGGCCGCGCTCCAGCGCGGGCGTGCTGCGCTATCAGGACGAATGCCTGATCTTCGAAACCATCGCCCAGCGGGACTACACCACCATCCAGAACGGCGAGGAGGAAGGAAACACCATCTTCTTCCGCTTCGTGTTCAAGAATGTGGGCGAATTCCGCACGCCGGGCATCAGCGCCGGTTTCCTCGGCCCGTCCGGGGCCAGCAACTGATCCGGAACCGCGTTTGCGGTCAAGGTCAAGGGGTTGCATCGGGCCGCCGATCTGGGTAGCCATAGCACCCTCTTCTTTCGCTGGGTTTGCTGCACATGGCCTTGGGACGCTACGACTACGAACGCCGCTATCGCCGCCGCTTCTGGGCGGGGTTCGCGAAGTTCGCTCTGTTCGCCGCCGTTCTCCTCGGCGTCGGCCTGTTCGCCTACCAGATGGGCATCGAGCAGTTGAAGGGCCGCGACGTCACGTTGCGGGAGGAGATTTCCACCCTGTCGCGCCAGAAGGCGGAGCTGGAGCTTTTGGCCAGCCAGATGCAGCACGCCGCCCGCGCGGCGGAGGCCCGCGCGGTGGAGCTGGAGGCGCGGCTTCAGCGCGAGGTCCCGTCGGGCGATCTGGCACGTCTGGCCGGTCTGGCGGCGGACCGGCTGAAGGGCGGCATGGACCCCAACCGCCTCGCCTTCGTGATCTCCCAAGTCCAGGCGGTGCGCAATTGCCAGCCGGCGGAAACCAAGCGCTTCGCCCTGGCGACCCCGCTCCTGAAATCGGGCAACCGCAGCACCAGCTTCAACAACGGGGCGGTGACGGTCAGCGGCGAGGGCCAGTCCTCGCGCAACGCGCAGGGCAACGCCGAAAGCTGGTTCGACCCGGCGCAGCCTGTGACCATCAAGATCGCCGGCACCGGCGGCAAGGAGACGGTCGTCAAGGGCGTTCTGCCCCTGCATCAGACGGTGGTGCTCGACAACCTCGAATACCGCTTCACCTTCGCGCCCGGCGCCCGCTCCTTCGTGGACGTGACCGCCGACCGCTGCCCCTTCCCCTGAACGTCAACCCTCGTCCTCGACAGTGAAGCCGCGCGGTGGCTGCCCCGCCGCGTGGATGGCCCACATCGCCGCATAGGCGCGCTCCAGCGCGCGGGCGAAGCGGTCCGTGTCGAACAGCGGCGCCCGGTTCCGTTCCGCCGCGAGGCGGGCTTTCAGGCGCGCCCGCTCGTCCGGATCGCGGGCCAGCCGCAGGGCCGCGGCCTCGTAGTCGGCGAGCGAGCGGACCGCCAGTTCGGGC
>NZ_JAUJFI010000152.1 GCF_030849505.1 Azospirillum isscasi
GCGCGTTGAACTGCGAGGCCAGCGACTTGCGCGTGGCGACGGAGCCGGCGTCGGTGCCCAGAGCGGAATAGGCGGCGCAGGGCACCAAGCGGCGCATCAGCCTGTCCAACGGCAAGAGCATCGACGTCACCGTCCCGCCGGGGACGGAGGATCAGGCAAAGCTGCGGCTGAAGGGCCAGGGCCTTCCCGGCGCCGGCGGGCTCGCGGCCGGCGACGCCATCGTCGAGGTTCATGTCGAGGCGCATCCCTTCTTCACCCGCCAGGGCTCCGACATCCATGTCGAGGTGCCGATCACCCTGAACGAGGCGGTCCTGGGCTCGACCATCCGCGTGCCCACGGTCAGCGGGCCGGTCGCGCTGAAGATCCCGGCGGGCGCCAACACCGGCTCCACCCTGCGGCTGCGCGGCAAGGGCGTGATGAACCAGGCGACGAAGCAGGCCGGCGACCAGTATGTGAAGCTGAAGGTGGTCCTCCCCGACCCGCCCGACGCGGAACTGGTGAAGTTCGTCGAGGAGTGGGCCAGGACGCGCAGCTACGACGTGCGCAAGAAGGCCGGGCTGGAGTGATCCGGGGAACGGTCGGGCGAGCCGCCCCGCGGCGCCGGACCGTTAACCCTCCCCTCATCTTTATGTCAAAGAAAAGTCCTGGGCCGAATGCGGTTGATGCGGGGCGGCGGCGCCTTCATCAATGGTGGCGATGTGCCGGAAACGGCTTTCGCTGCTTTCGTAGGACGCCATGCCGCCGATCCCCAAAAAATACCTGACCGCCCTTGCCGCCATTGCTGCGCTTCTGCTTGGCTGGTTCGCCTTCGCGGCCTGGACCGACTACACCCGCGACGGCGCGGAGGAGACCGCGACCTACAGCGACTTGATCGCGGCGGCGGAACGGGGGGACATCGCCTCGCTCACCTTCCGCGGCGACGGCGCGCACGCCGTCACGCCGGACGGGCAGCGCCTGCGGGCCGTCGTGCCGGTCACCGACGACCTGCTGAAGGATCTGCGCGGGCGGAAGATCGCCATCGCCTTCGAGGAGGAGGCCGGCGGGCTGGTGTCCGGCACCGTCTCCGTTCTGGAGAAGCTGGCGCCCTTCCTGGTCATCGGCCTGCTGGTCGGCGCCCTGCTGCTCAGCGGCGGGCAGTTTCTGGGCGGCAACCGTGCCACCCGCGTGCGCCCGCGCGACACCGGCACCGTCTTCGCCGACGTGGCCGGGGTGGACGAGGCGAAGGAGGAGCTTCGCGAAACCGTGGAGTTCCTGCGCGACCCGCGCCGGTTCGCCATGGCCGGCGCCCGCGTGCCCAAGGGCATCCTGCTGGTCGGCCCGCCGGGCACCGGCAAGACCATGCTGGCGAAGGCCGCGGCGGGCGAGGCCGGGGTGCCCTTCTTCACCGTGTCCGGTTCGGACTTCGTCGAGATGTTCGTGGGTCTCGGCGCGGCGCGGGTGCGCAGCGTCTTCAAGACGGCGCGGGCCAGCGCCCCCTGCCTGCTGTTCATCGACGAGGTGGACGCCCTGGCCGGCAAGCGCGGCGAATCCAACTCCCATTCGGAACGGGAGCAGACGCTGAACCAGCTCCTGGTCGAGATGGACGGCATCGTGGACGGCGGCGAGGTGGTCGTCATCGCCGCCACCAACCGGGCGGAGATGCTGGACCCCGCGGTGACCCGCCCGGGCCGCTTCGACCGCCACATCCACGTCGCCCTGCCCGACGTGGCCGGGCGCGAGGCCATCCTGGGCGTCCACACGGGCCGCCTGCGGCTCGCCTCCGACGTCTGCGTGCGCACGGTGGCGCGGGGCACGCCCGGCTTCTCGGGCGCGGAACTGGCCAACCTGACCAACGAGGCCGCCTTGTCCGCCGCGCGCAACGGGCGGGTCATCGTCGGCATGGCCGATTTCGAGGCGGCGAAGGACCGCGTCCTGATGGGCAACGAGCGGCGCAGCCTCGCCCTGTCCGGCCACGAGCGGCGCCTGACCGCCTGTCACGAGGCCGGGCACGCGCTGGTCTCCATCCGCTGCCCGGAGGCCGACCCCATCCACAAGGCCACCATCATCCCGCGGGGCCGCGCGCTGGGCATGGTGGTGCGGCTGCCCGAAGGCGACCGCGTGTCGGTGTCGCGGGCCAAGCTGCTGGCCGACATCGCCGTCGCGATGGCCGGGCGCGCGGCGGAGGATCTGGTCTTCGGGCCGGACGCCGTCACCACCGGGGCGGAGGCCGACTTCCGCGCCGCCACCGATCTCGCCCGCCGCATGGTCACCGCCTGGGGCATGAGCGAGGCCATCGGCTACGTCGCCCACGCCGGCAACGACCCCGCCGTCGTGCGCTCGGAACGCACCGCCTGGCGCATCGACGAGGAGGTCCGCCGCATCACCGACGAGGGGATGGAGCGCGCGCGCCGCATCCTGGCCGCCGACCGCGCAGCGCTGGAGCGGATCACCGCCGCCCTTCTGGAGCGCGAGACGCTGAGCGGCGAGGAGATCGGCGCCCTGGCCGCGGCGGGATGCGAAACCGTCGAACGCGAAACGGCCAAACGCGAAACAGAAGCCGCCTGACGGTGAAATTTCTCATTCACATTCAATGACAAACATTGCTGCATACGCGCATACATTGGTAAAATGCCTTGGATTTTCCGCGCACCTGAACGATCGGCATCGGGGCTGAAGATGGCAAAAGCGGTTGCCCGCCGAACGATACTGGCCTTGGCGCTCGCCGGCATGGCGGCGGGCGGCCTGCCGTGTTCTGCCGCCGCTTCCGCGACCGCTCCGGTCACCGTCAAGGTCGGCGCCTACGAGTTTCCACCCTACGTCACCGAATCCGGCGGTGGCGTGACCCAGGCCCTGCTTGACCTCCTGAACGGGGAGCAGACCGACTTCCGGTTCGAGCTGGTCCGCACCTCCCCCCAGCGGCGCTACGAGGACATGGAGCGGGGGCGGTTCGACATGATCGCCTTCGAAAGCCTCGCCTGGGGCTGGAAGGGGCGCTCCGTCGAGGCGTCGCGGGTCTTTCTGCGCGATGCGGAGGTGTTCGTCGCCAAGACCGGTCCCGGCGTGGACCAGAGCTATTTCGACCGGTTGGACGACAAGACGATCCTGGGGCGGCTGGGCTACCATTACGCCTTCGCCGGGATGACCGCCGATCCGGAGATCCTGGAGAAGCGATTCAACACCCGCCTGACCGTCACGCATGAGGGCAACGTGCGCAGCGTCGCCGCCGGACGCGCCGCGCTGGCCATCGTCACCCGCTCCTTCCTGACGAAATTCCTGAAGGCGAACCCCGACACGGCGCCGCTTCTTCTCGTGTCCGACCGCACCGACCAGATTTACGAGCACACCGTCCTGGTCCGGAGCGGCGGTCCGGTCGGCGTCGCCTGGATGAACGACACGCTGGACCGGCTGGAGCGCAGCGGCGCGTTGCAGGCCCTGTGGGTCCGGCAGGGGATCGCCCCATGACCGAGCTGCGCTCCCTCGCCCATGGCCGGCGCGACCGATCGCTGCTGACCCGCATCGGCAGCATCATCCTGGTCACCGCCGCCGCCGTGGGGGTGGTCGCCGTGGCGGTGTCGGCCAATGTGGTGGAGCACCAGCAATTCTCGGCGCTGACCCGGCGGGCGGAGCTGGTCGCCGCCATGCAGACGGACGCGCTGGCCAACCCGATCTGGGAGATCGACGACCGCGCCGTCCGCAACATCATCGATTCGCTGCGCGAGCGCGACCCGGCCATCCTCGCCGTCTCGGTGTTCGAACCGGGCCGCAGCGAGCCGATGGCGGTGTCCGGCGACCCCAGGAATTCCGCCGATTCCACCGTCATCGAGAAGGTCATCGATCTGCGGGGGCGCGACGGGGTCACCCGGCAGGTCGGGACGCTGCGCCTGCTCTATTCGACGGAGGAGATCCACCGCAACACGCTGGAGGCGCTGCTGCCGGTGGTGGGCCTGCTTCTGCTGTCGCTGGTCACCGCCATCGTGATCATCAGCGTGATGCTGAACCGCGTCGTGCTCGGTCCGCTGCGGCGGCTGACCCAGGCGGCGCAGGCGGTGTCCCGCGGCGATTACGGCGCCCGCCTCGCCACCGAGCGGGAGGACGAGATCGGCGTCCTGACCAAGACCTTCAACCGCATGGCCGAGACCGTCCAGGACTACACCCAGACCCTGGAATCCCGCGTGCAGGAGCGGACGGAGGCGCTGGCCGACATCAACCGCCGAATCATGGACAGCATCAATTACGCCCAGTTGATCCAGTCCTCGATCCTGCCGAAGCCGGAGGTCATGGAGGGCGGGCTGGCCGAGCATTTCGTGCTGTGGCGCCCGCGCGACGTGGTCAGCGGCGACTTCTACTATTACCGCGAGGTCGAGGACGGTTTCCTGATCGGCGTGGCCGACTGCACCGGCCACGGCGTCCCCGGCGCCTTCATGACCATGACCGCCAGCGCGGTGCTGAACAACGTGGTGGACAGCATGGGCGCCGCCGATCCCGCGGCGTTGCTCGCCATGGTGGACGGCAAGGTGCGGGCGGCCCTGCACCAGGACGGCGACGCGGCGAGCTGGGAGGGCGGTTTCGACAACGGGCTCGACCTGGCGCTCTGCCACGTCCAGCCCGCACAGGGGCGGCTGGTCTATGCCGGCGCCCGCCTGCCCCTGACCGTCGCCGGGGCGGAGGGCGGGCTGACCGAGATCCGCGCCGACCGCCGCAGCCTGGGCTACCGCAGCGCCGGCCCCACCCCGGACTTCACGAACCACAGCCTGGAGCTTCGGTCCGGCCAGACCTTCTACATCTGCACCGACGGGCTGACCGACCAGTGCGGCGGCGAACGGGGCCGGAGCTTCGGCAAGCGCCGGCTGCACGGCGTGGTCGAGGAATGCAGCGCCCTGCCGCTCGACCGGCAGAAGGAACGCATCGAATCGAGCCTCTCCGGCTTCCAGGGCGACCGTCCGCAGCGCGACGACATCACCATGGTCGGCTTCCGCGTCCGGCTGGCCGGCACCCCGGCGGCCCCGTCGCGCACCACCCTGTGGGAGATTGCGTAATAGTGCAGCAGGAGAAGCGAATCGGGTGGAAGCCGCTCGACCTACCATTCGAATTCATATAGTTTTCGCGCCGGCCCTGTGAACAATAAGCACCGGTAACGTGGGAGCAGAAGGGATGGCGGCCGTTACGATCGTTGTCGTCGAGGACGAGGCGTCGCTGCGCCGTGACATGATCGAATATCTGCGCGGCTGCGGCTTCGATGCGGTCGGGGTGAAGAACGGGCGCGAATTGGACGAACAGATCGCCGCGCGCCCGGTATCCTTGGTTGTTCTGGACGTCAACCTTCCGGGCGAGGACGGTTTCAAGATCGCCACCCGCCTGCGCGAGAATCCGTCCATCGGAATCATCATGGTGACCGCCCGCGGCTCCACCGTGGACCGGGTGGTCGGGCTGGAGCTTGGCGCCGACGCCTATCTGGTGAAGCCCGTCGAGATGCGCGAGTTGGAGGCCCAGGCCAAGGCCCTGCTGCGCCGTCTGGAGGCGGGCAATGCCGGCGCCGCCCCGCCGGCCCCGCCGGCGTCCGGCCCGCCCCCGTCGGACGAGGCCCACTGGGTGCTGGACGCCACGGCCTGGGCGCTGACCAGCCCGGCGGGCGTGCGCGTCAGCCTGACGAGCATGGAGATGAAGCTGGTCTCGCTGCTGGCCGGACAGGCCCGCCAGCCGGCGACCCGCGACCAGATTTCCGTGGCGCTCTACAACCGCCGCTGGAACCCCGACGACCGCTCCATCGACACGGTGGTCGGACGCCTGCGCCACAAGGTGGAAAACGCCATCGGCGAAACCGCCCCGGTCAAGTCGGTCCACGGGGTCGGCTATGTCTTCTCGGCCCCGGTGCGGATGATCTGATCCCAGACCGGCGCGGACGGAAGCCCCTCAGGCGGCGCCGTCTTCCGGCGGCGTGTCCTTCGGGAAGGTCAGGACGAAGCGCGTCCCCTGCCCCGGTGCGCTGTCCACCGAAATCGTTCCCTTCAGCGCACCGACCGCCAGATTGTGCACGATGTGCAGGCCGAGCCCGCTGCCCCCCTCGCCGCGCCGGGTGGTGAAGAAGGGATCGAAGATCCGCGGCAGATGGTCCGGCGGGATGCCCCGGCCGTTGTCGGTGTAGACCAGCCGCACGGTGCCGGGCTCCGGCTCGTCCACGGTAACCGTCAGCGCGCCGCCCTGCCCCTCCGCGCCCTGCGCATCGACGAAGGCGTGGGTGACGGAGTTCATCACGAAATTGGTCAGGATCTGCGATAGGGCGCCCGGATAGCTGTCCACCACCAGCCCGTCCGGGCAGGACACCGTGATGCCGTGCCGGCTCTGGCGGAGCTTCGGCTCCAGGCTGACCAGCGTCTCCTGGATGTAGCGGTTGAGATGCACGGCCCGCCGCTCGGCGCTGGCGCGGTCCACCGCCACCTGCTTGAAGCTGGCGATCAGCTTGGCGGCCCGCTCGCAATTGGTGAGGATCAGCGCCGTGGTGTCGGTGGCCGTGGTCAGGTAGCGGGAGAAATCCGCCTTGCTCAGTTCCCCCGACTGGGCGCGCCCGCGCAGCCGGGCCGTGGCGTCGGACAGGTGGGACGCGCAGGACACGGCGATGCCCACGGGCGTGTTGATCTCGTGCGCGACCCCGGCGACCAGCGCGCCCAGCGACGCCAGCTTCTCGGCGCGGACCATCGCCTCCTGCGCCTCGCGCAGGTCGGCCAGAGCGGATTCCGCCTCCTGCCGGCGGCGCTCCAACTCCTGGTTGGCGGAGCCGAGCTGCGCCTGAAGCCGGTCGCTGACCCGCACCAGCCGACGCTGCTCGCGCGTGCTCCGTTGAAACGCTTCCACCAGCGCGTCGAACTCGGCACGCAGGTCGGGCGCGGCGGCGCCCAGCCTCTCCCCCAGAAGGCGGGCCTGCTCGATGGCCTGCTCCTCGGCGGCGAAGAGGTTGAAGGTCATGACGCCCCGTCTGCCGGAATCTGCTTCAACGTGAAGGCGACGTGGTGCAGATCCTCGGCGAAATCCTCGCCCAGCTCCTGCATGGACTCGTCGTTCTCCTCGTAGCACCAGGTGACGGAGATGCTGCGCCCGTCGCGGGCCGCCGTCTCCAGCATCTGGAAGATGTTCATCAGGGCCTTCGCGCTGGAGCTGTTGAAGTACAGCAGTTCCATGTCGAAGCGGACGGGATGGCCGCCCGGTTCGGCCAGGAAGCCGCGCAGCGCCGCGAAGATCGGCCCGAAGAAGGTCGCCACGTCGTCGGGATAGGACTCGCCGCTGAGGCGCAGCACGCCCTGGGCAAAGTCGAAATCGACCTCGGGCGTCCGGCCCGTCGCGGGTAATTTCAGGGATTCCATGGTCGTCCGGATGTCCACAGCCGCTTTCAGATCCGAGCCTTGAGGCAGAAGAAGCTCTTGCCCTCGTCCATTTGGAGGAAGTCGTACTCGATGGGTTCGCTGGCGCGGCGCGCGATCTCGATCAGGCCGATGTTGGCGCCCCGCGCGCCCTCTTCCGGGGCTTCGCGCAGTTGCTCCCGGTAATAGGTCTTGATCGCGTCCTTGTCCAAGCCCTTCAGATACTCCAGCCGGTCGCGCAGGCGCGGAACGTCGGCGTTGTACACAGTGTTGCCGCAGACGATGAAGACCTTCCCGCCTTCCATGCCGATGGTGACCATGCCGGCGCTCAGCTCGACCGGCTTCTCACGCGCACCGGTCACCTTTTCCGCGGAATAGCGGATGATGTTCTGCATCTGCTCGACGAAGACGGCGAAGACGCGGCGGACGGTCGGGCCGTCGGTTTCCTCCAGCGTCATCTTCTCGCGCAGCGCCTCGCCCAGGGAATAGAGTATTCCCTCGGACACATAGCCGCTGAACGAAAAGATGATGCCTTTCTCGTCGAGGTCCCGTTTGATCCCGGCGTATTGCTGAGCGAGCATGGTGAATTCCGCGGCGTTTCCGTTGGAGTGCGAAGGGGGCGCCTTTTTGCCATCGCGGTCCGGACCCGTCACCGGTTTTCCGCGTGGCAATGAGTAAGACTACGTTACATTTCCGTTCGCCGCTCTGGAAGGAATATCGGATTGCCGGCCGGCGGCCCGGCGTTGCGGGTTCAGCCTTTCACGGGAAGGCGGACGCGGAAGACGCTGCCCTGCCCGACCGTGCTTTCGGCGGTGATCGACCCGCCGTGCAGCAGGATGATCTGCCGCACCGTGTGCAGCCCGATGCCCGTCCCCGGCACGCCCGCCGACCCCGTGCCCCGGTAGTGCCGTTCGAACAGCAGGGGCAATTCGTTCTGCGGGATGCCGCGGCCCTGGTCGGCCACCTCCACCACCGCCGCCCCGCCCTCGGTTTCCCCGCGCACCGTCACGCGGCAGTCGCCATCCGAGTATTTGAAGGCGTTGTTCAACAGGTTGCTGAACAGCATGCCCAGCAGATGCCCGTCCGCCATCACCATCGGCGGCAGGCGGTCCAGGTCCAGGTGGAAGTCGCAGCCGGCGTAGGCGGTGCGGAAGGGTTCGGTCACCGAACGCAGCAGCGCCGTCAGGTCCACCTCCGCCCGCTGCACCTCCAGCGTTCCGGCCTGGAGCCGCTCGTCGGTCAGATGCGTGTCGATCAGCCCGGTCAGGCGCTGCACGCTGCTGCGGATGACGCGCAGCCGTTCCAGCGCGTCCGGGTTCTCCCGCTCCGCCCGCAGGGTCAGCATCTGGGCGGCGCTGTCGATGATGGCCAGGGGGGTGCGGAACTCGTGGCTGACCATGGTGACGAACTGGCGCTGCTGCTCGCGGGCGACCAGTTCCGCCTCCAACGCGCGTTCCACCCGTTCCTTCGCGGCGACCAGGGCGGCCTGGTTGGCCGCCAGCTCGGCGGTCCGCTCGCCGACGCGCCGTTCCAGCGACTGGTTCAGTGCGATCAGATCCTCATAGAGGCACACATTGTCGAAGCCGATGGTGACGCGGGCGCAGAACAGCTCCAGCAGCCGGTGATCGTCCTCCCGATAGGGTTCGGCGCGCTCCAGGGCGAAGACCGTCGTCCCGTGCTCCCGCGTGCGGAAGGCCAGGATGCAGCGGCCCGGCCCGAAATCGCTCCGCTGCGTTTCGAAGGCGGCGACCACTTGGGCGGTCAGGTCGGGCTCCAGGGCGCCGGAGGCGGGCCGCCCGACGAAGCGGGCGAAGCGGCTGGAGCCGGCGACCACGGTGGCCCGCGTCTTGCCGTCGCCGCGGTCCACCATGCGGCAGGCCAGAACGGCGCCGCCGCTGTTGTCCACGACCTTGCTGAGCTGGTCCACCAGCTCTTCCACCAGCGTGCGCATGGAGCGCGTTTCGAACAGCGGGGCGGAGGCGGCGAGGATGCGCTCCAGCCCCTGGCGGTGCCGCTCGATGGTCACGATGTCGCGCCATGCCCGCAGCCCGCTGACCAGCGTGGTGAACAGGCGCTGCGCGGTGAGTTCGCTCTTGGCCTTGTAATCGTTGATGTCGTAGGCGACGACCACGTCCCGCTCCGGCGCCTGGCCGGGCTGGCCGGTGCGCAGGACGATGCGCATGCGGTGGTTGTTCAGATCCTCGCGGATGAAGCGGACCAGACGCAGCCCGGCGTCGTCCGTCTCCATCACCACGTCGAGCAGCGCCACGGGGATGTCCGGGCGGGTCAGCAGGAGCGACCGGGCGGCGGCGGCGGACAGGGCGCTGATCACCTCGAACGGGCGGCCTTCGAATTCGAAGTCGCGCAGCAGCACCTCGGTCATGGTATGAACCTGGGGATCGTCGTCGACCACCAGGACGGGCCAGGGCTCCGCCGGCCGGAGGTTGGCCGCGGGATCGTCTGCCAATCCGTCGCCGGGGCCGAACAACGGCTCGTCGTCCAGACCTTCGTCCATATCCTGGCCCATCGGCCCCTCCACGCATGACCTACCCGGATGGGTCCGCATCGACGGACAAGGAAGGCACCAAAGCGGTACGAGACCTAAGCCCACCCGTCCAGGGCTGTCGCAAATTGTCACAAAACGCGATGTTTCAGAGACACCTAACACGAATTGGCGTCGTTTCTGCCCTTTGACGAATACCCAAGTATTACCGTTCTCTTTTATACTCTCCGAAAACGAGGGAGTTGGCCCGCGTATGGACATGGACTTCAATGGCCCGGACCCCAATGGCCGGGACCTGAACGGTACTGATCCGGACGGCACGCCCATCGGGCGGTATGCGGCGTTCCGCCGGCTTCTGTCGCGCCTCGACCGCGGTGCCGATGCGGCACGGACCGCGGACAGGCCGGCCGGCCTGCCGATGCGCGCCATGCTTCTCGGCCTGCTGTCCAGCCGCCGCCGTGCGCACACGCGCCGTCTGTGGGCGCGGTGGCTGGAACCGGTGATGCTGCGCGATCCGGCTCTGCTTGCCATCACGGAGCCGTTGCCCGGCTGCATCCGCGTCATCGACACCGCCGGCTGGTGGCCGGCCCTGTCGCGGCGCATGGACGACCTGCCGGCCACCGTGCAGACCCGTCTGGAGGACCGGCTGGCCGAAGGCGCCCTGGAGCGGGTCCTCGCCTCGCCGGAGATGGCCGGCTGGGCCGAAACGCTGCGCAACCGGTCGCTGGCCGTGCTGGACGCGGTGCGCACCAACCCCACCACGCTCGCCCTGTTCCTGGAGGAGGCCAACGCCCACCGCATGCGCGCCGCCAGCGCCCTGACCTTCCCCGGCGGCGTCGCGGCGCTCCGCCCGCTGGACGGCGCGGACGTGGAAACCCTGGCGACCGCGCTGCGCCTGTCCGACAGTTGGCGGATGCTGGGCGGGCGGGCACCGGACATGGAGATCGACGAGTTGCTGGCCTGCGTGCGCGGCGCGCTGACCGGCGGCGGCGTGCCGCCCGAGGCGATGGCCCTGTTCGCGGTGGCCGGCCTCTACACCCGCCGCGACCCTCTGCTGGGAGCGGCGCTGCGGGCGCTCCTGCCGCTGCCTCTGGTCGATGCCGCCGCCTCCTGGCTGACGGAGCATGTGGACGAGACGAACACGGACCGGGCGGACGACGGCGCCGCCTACGCCCTCCCGCCCGGCGGGGGGCACGCGCTGGCCAAAGCGCTGACGGATCGGGCGGTGATGCGATGAGTTTGGACAGCTTCGCCCTCGCCGTTCTCGTCCTTTGCGTGGCCGCACTCGGGATTTCCGTGGTTTACGAGGCGTCGCGCCTCACCGCCGCCACCAGCCGCAAGGCGCTGGTGCGGCGCAAGCTGGACGCCCAGACCGCCGACTTGGCCGCCCTCGACCGCCAGATCGAGGATGCCCAGGCCGCGAGCGCCGCCCGGCAGGAGGTCATCGACCGGCTGACCGCCGAGCGCGGGCGCCTGACCGGGCTGATCGCGTCGGTCAAGGCGTCCAAGGTCGCCCTGGTGCACGAAATCGGCGACGCGCAGAGCGGCGCGCAACGCTACGAGAGCGAACTGCGCACCGTCCCGGATTTCGCCCGGCTCGACCCCCGGCGCATGCTGTTCGCGCGGGCCATCTGGGACCGCCGGAACATCGCCCGCGTCTGGGCGGACACGCCGGATGCCGCCGCGGCGATGCTCCAGCGCGCCTTCAGCACGCGCAACGGCGTCCTGTCCTCGCGGCCGGAAACGATTCCGCTGATCCCGGCCGGAAACGCCCCCCCGGTCGGAAACGGGGCCAACGACAGCGCGCGGCCGGTTTCCCCATGACGGCGATCATCCTCTATGCGGCGCTGCTTCTTCTGGCGGCCAGCGTCCTGGTGAACCGCATGGGCGAGCGCCGCGTCCGCGCGACGCGTGAGGCGCTTGCCACCGCCGACAAGGACATCCGGACCATGGAGCAGCGTGTCCAGGAATCCCGGAAGACGCTGGAGGCGGCGCGCGGGAAGCTGGGCGGCCTGGAAGAGGCGCTGGTGGAGGCGAAGCGGCAGACCGAAGTGTTGGAAGGGCAGCTCGACGCGCTCCAACAGACGCCGGTGGAGCTGTACCACGTCTTCGACCGGCTGGAGGCCCGCCCCGGAACCATCTGGGAGGTGACGGTGCGCCGCGCCCCGGACGCGCTCTACACCAGCGCCGCCATGGCCGCGTCCTGGCGCGACGGGCGGACCTACCTGATCGTCGCCTCCAACCAGAAGGAGGCGCTGGACCGCGCCGCCCAGCGCTTCCCCCGCGTGAACGGCTACGAGGTCGGCCCGGTCCTGACCTGCCGCCTGTTCCTGGCCAAGGACGCCGAACGCAAGCGGGCCTGACGCGCTTGGTGAGGCACGCCACAGCGCGGGGCGGTCTCCGCCGCTAAGGTGGGGCACACCATCCCCTTGCCCCGGTAAGCGCCATGACCCGCCGCATCGCAACCCGCCTTCCGACCGTTCCGCAGCCGTCCGCCCGTGAACAAGCGGCGGCCAAGACCGCTCCCCTGCCCCTGGACGACCGCCGTTGCCCGCGCCGCGAGGTCGCCATGCTGAGCGAAACGGACAGCGGCTATCGCTGGGACGGGGCTTGACCGGGCCACCCGCGTCCCTATATCCCCGTCGCCCACCCGTGAGGACGACCTCACCGACGCACGCCCGCGACGGGCGTGGGGAACCCGGCGGGGACGACCCTGCCTCCATGCTATCGGAGGTGCCCCGTGTCCTGGGTCATCCTGTTCTTCGCCGGCCTGTTCGAAATCGGCTGGGCCGTCGGCCTGAAGCAGACGGACGGGTTCACCCGTCCCATTCCCACCGCGCTCACCATCGGTTCGATGATCGTCAGCCTCGCCCTGCTGGGGCTGGCGCTGAAGTCGCTGCCGCTGGGCACGGCCTACGCCGTGTGGACCGGCATCGGAACGGTCGGCACCGTGGCTCTGGGCATCTGGCTCTACGGCGAATCCGCCGACCTGCTGCGGCTCGGCTGCATCGCGCTGATCGTGGCGGGCATCCTCGGGCTGAAGCTCATCACGCCCTGATCCGTCAAGCCCGCACCCGCCGCCGGGCCGCCCGCGCGGCGTAGCCGATCCCCCCGGCCACCGCGAGGCCGGCGAGGAAGGCGAAGCCGCGCGCCGCGGTGCCCGTGGTGCTCAGCGCCAGGCCCTGCTCCTGCCCGGCAAAACGCCCGTGCGTGCGGTGCAGGCCGGGAACCGGCTGGAACAGGTTGTCGGGCCGGTCCGGCGTTTCCGCCTCGTCCGTCTCCTGCCCTTCGAAGGCGGTGAAGGCCGCCCGGTAATCCGCATAGGCGGGCAGCGCCTGCGTTCCGATGATCGCCTCGGCGGTCGTGAAGCCCAGCCAGTGCTCCCGCTTCGGGTCCGCCGCGGCCCGGACGATGGCCCGCCCGATGCCGTCCGGATCGAAGATCGCGCCGACCGGGCGCGCCCGGCGCGGCATGTGGCTGCGCGCCCAGTCGAACTGCGGCGTGTTGACGGCGGGCAGATGGACCATGGTCACCCGAAGGCGGCTGCCGTCGTGGATCAGTTCCGACCGAAGGCTGTCGATGAAGCCGCGGATGGCGCTCTTGGCGCCGCAATAGGCGGCCTGGAGCGGGATGGAGCGGTAGGCGAGCGCCGACCCGACCTGAAGGATGAGGCCGCGGTCGCGCGGCAGCATATGGCGCAGCGCCGCCAGGGTGCCGTGGACGGAGCCGAGATAGGTCACCTCGGTCACCCGCCGGATTTCCTCGGGCGTCAGGTCGCGGACGCGCCCGAACACCGTCACCATGGCGTTGTTGACCCACACGTCGATGGGACCGAGCGACCGCTCGACGGCATCGGCGGCGGCCCGCACCGCGTCGGCGTCGGCCACGTCGGCGGGCAGGACCAGCGCCCTGCCGCCGAGCCGCTCGATCTCCGCCGCCACGTCCTCCAGCGCCGGGCGGGA
>NZ_JAUJFI010000153.1 GCF_030849505.1 Azospirillum isscasi
CCTGCGGCGCGTCGCCGCCGTGGTCGCCGGGGCGGTGGCGGATCACGCGCCGGATCTCGTCCACATCCATGTGCGGAACTTCGACGTGCTGCTGCCGCCGCAGGACGTGCCGGTCTTGGCGACGCTCTACGACCCGCTGGACCGCTACCGGCCCGAGGCCCTGGCGTCGCCGCGGGCGAACCTGCACCTTCAGCCGGTGTCCGCCGCGCAGGCGCGCGGGGCCGCGCCGGGGCTGGACCTGCTGCCGCCGCTGGAGATCGGGGTGGCGGTGGACCGCCTGCACATCCGCGTGCCCAAGCGCCGCTTCGCCGTCTGCCTGGGCGACATCGAGCCGGAGACGGGCTTCCACATCGCGCTGGACGCCGCGCGGCAGATCGACATGCAACTCCTCCTGTGCGGCGGCCTGTCCCGCGGCGCGGAGGAGCAGCGCTACCTCCAGGAGGAGATCCGGCCCCGGCTGGACCCCAAGCGCCGCTTCCTGGGGCGGATCGGCTTCGGGCGCAAGCGCTGGATGCTCGGGGCGGCGCGCTGCCTGCTGGCGCCCAGCCTGGTGTCGGAGCCGACCCCCGTCGCGGCGCTGGAGGCGCTGGCCTGCGGCACTCCGGTGGTGGCCTTCCCGACCGGTGCGCTGGCCGACCTCGTGGAGCCGGGGGTCACCGGTTTCCTGGTGAAGGACGCCGAGGAAATGGCCCGCGCCATCGAAGACTGCGAGACGCTGGACCCCGACGCCTGCCGCGCCGCCGTCCGCGCCCGCTATTCGCTGGACGGCATGACGGAGCGCTACCTGTCGCGGTTCGAGGAGCTGGTGTCCGGCACGGCCAAGGCGGCGGGGGTGGCGTAGCCCTCACTCCCCGTACAGCTTCGCCATCAGCACATGGTCGGTCAGCCGTCCGTCGATCAGGCTGTGGCGTCGGGCCACCGCCTCCTCTTGGAAGCCGTGCTTTTCGTAGAAGCGCCGGGCGCGGCTGTTGTGGCCGAAGACCCAGAGAGACAGCCGGTGCAGCCGCCGTGCCCGCATCCAGAGATCCGCGGCGGCGAGCAGGCGTCCGCCGATGCCCAGCGCCCAGAAATCCCGGCGCACGGCCAGCCCCAGCCCCGCCTCGTGGGCGGTGCGGGCGTAGGCGCCGGTCCACAGCGACAGCGACCCGGCGATGGCGCCGTCCGCGACGGCCAGCAGCGTGGCGGTGCGGTCGCCGATCCGCTGTTCGGCCAGAAAGCGCCGGGCCGCCGCCGCGTCCGGCAGTGATTCGGCGGCGGTGCGCATCAGGAAGTGGGTTTCGCTCCGCACCGCGCGGTCGTAGGCGAGGTAGGCGGCGGCGTCCGCGGGCAGGGCGGGGCGGATCTCCAGCCGCCCGATCCGCGCCGGGGGCGGGGGCTCGGGTGTCAGGGTGGGCCATTCCGGAACATCCTCCGCCCCGATGCCCTTGCCCATCAGCCGTTCGCTGCGCCACGCGCCGCCGACGCGCAGGGCGTCGCGCATCAGCCCCTCGTCGAGGAAGCCCAGCCGTTCATAGAGGGAGAGGGCGCGCGTGTTGCTCTCGGCCACGGTCAGTTCCAGCCGGTGCGCGCCGGTGCGCCGGGCCCAGCCCTCCGCCGCGGCGAACAGGCGGGTGGCGACGCCGCGTCCGTTCCAGTCGCGCCGCACCCCGACCGCCAGTGTCACCGCGCCGCGGTTGCGGCGGAACCGCCCGCCGCAGGCGCTGAGATAGCCGACCAGTTCCGTGGGTCCGTTCCCCGGGGTTTCCGCAACGAGGATCGTGGCGTTGCCGGACGCCTGGAAGGCGGCGAGGTCGCGCCCCCAGAAGGGCCGCTCGCCGGGTTCGCGCAGCAGGAAGTCGCTTTCCGCGTCGATCCGTGCGACCAGGGCCAGCAGGGCGCGGCGCTCGCTTGGCCGGGCTTCGCGGATGGAAAGGCTGCCGAGGGGGTTTGTGTCCCGCATGGAGCGCAGCCTAGGCGCGCCCGCGGCGGATGGCAAAGCGGTTGTTGCCGGGGGGCCGGCGCGGCTATCGTCGCGCCACGTTGAAACCCGGAGCCGACATGCCCATCGTGACCGTCCGCCCGGCCGCCGAGGCCGATTGCCCGACCATCCTCCGCTTCGTGCGGGAACTGGCCGAGTTCGAGAATGAACCCCACGCCGTGAAGGCGACCGAGGAGGATTTCCGGCGCGATGGCTGGGGTGAGCGCCCGGTGTTCGAGGCGCTGATCGCCGAGCTGGACGGGCGGCCCGTCGGCTTCGCGCTGTGCTTCCGCAACTATTCCACCTGGGAAGGGCGGGCCGGCATCTTCGTGGAGGATCTTTACGTCACCCCGGAGGCGCGGCGCTATGGCGTGGGCCGCAAGCTGCTGGCGACGGTGGCGAAACTGGCGGCGGAGCGGGGCTGCCGCCGTGTCGATCTGAATGTGCTGGACTGGAACCCGGCGCGCGACTTCTACCAGCGCATCGGCTTCAAACAAATGGAGGAGTGGCTTCCCTACCGCCTCACCGGCGATGCGATCGCCGCGCTCGCCGCACAGGCGGAGGAGGCTTGAGGGAGGGGAAGCGCCGTTCCGTTCGGCGTTCCGTTCGGGCGGGCTGTCGGTCGGGGCTGGTTGACGGCCCCGACCACATCGCCACCACGGTGTCCTGATGCTCCGGTGTCCGGGCGCTCTCAGGCGGCCTTCGCCAGCATCGCGGCGTTCAGCAGATCCAGATAGCCGGACCGCTCCTCGCGCAGGGTGGACAGCAGGTCGCAGAGGCTTTCGCGGACGAAGGGGTCGTTCTGGCCGTCGATCCGGTTTTGGGTGAGCTGGATGAATTCATCGACCAGAGCGATGTGAACGCGAGAGGAAGAGGTAATCTGTTCGGCGGCGGTGGCGATCAGCATTTTAAAACTCCGTTTGGTCTTGTGTGTTCGTGATGGCTCTATTTGGCCATCTGCCGGTTAACGACTTACTAACGGAGGCTTCGCCGGGTTGGTGTCTTGAGGGGTAATCCTGCGAACAGCAAATATAAGGGGGTTATACCCGTAAGGATTACCACTTTCCTTTGAGCGGCGCGGCGCGTTCCCTACGACCTTCAACCATTTCAAGGGGTTCCGGCAAAGGTCGTACCGATAGGACCGGCATAGGCGGGAGGGGGCGGAGTCACCATGGCGGCGCCCGCAAGCCTTACGCGGCGGCGGCGGGGCGTTAACGGGCCGCCCCCGCCGGGTGGAGTACATCCTTTGCATCGCCCGGAACGCCCCCAGAGCGCCGGACGCAGACCGTCACGCGGCGCGGGGGAGCCGCCGGGCGGCATGGTCCCTGCGGTCGGCGCGCTCCAGCGCGCGGGCGACCAGATCGTCGAACAGGCCGTTGACCAGAGCGGCCATGCGCACCGGCGTCCCGCCGGGCTGGGGCCCTTCCATCAGAAGCGAGCCCTCCTCGCCGGGGCCGACCACGCGCCAGCCCTTCGCCTTCATCTCGGCAACGCGCGTCTTGGAAATGAACGCACGAACGTGGTCCATGGCGAACTCGCTCATTCGATTCTCCCAGGGCTGGCCGGTCATGGTGGGACGGTAGCGTATGAACAGGAACAAAACAAGAACAAAATGAACGTGAGCCTCGCCCAAAGGGGTTCCCGCGCGGTTTCCCTCTTGCCCGGCGCGCGATTCGGGAAAAAATTCGCTGACCGGAACGACGTTCAAACCCGCGAGGACATGGCCATGACCGGCAAGACCGGGATGCGCACCGAGACCGACAGCTTCGGGCCGATCGAGGTTGCCGCCGACCGTTACTGGGGCGCCCAGACGCAGCGGTCGCTGCGCAACTTCCGCATCGGCGGGGAGCGCATGCCGCCGGCCCTGGTGCGCGCTCTCGGCATCCAGAAGAAGGCCGCCGCGCTGGCCAACATGGCGCTGGAGGTGCTCGACCCCCGGCTGGGCCGCGCCATCGTGGAGGCGGCGGAGGAGGTGATCGACGGCACGCTGGCCGACCATTTCCCGCTGGTGGTCTGGCAGACCGGCTCCGGCACCCAGACCAACATGAACGCGAACGAGGTCATCTCCAACCGCGCCATCGAGGCGCTGGGCGGCGCGATGGGGTCGAAGAAGCCCGTCCACCCCAACGACCACGTCAACATGGGGCAGTCGTCCAACGACAGCTTCCCCACCGCCATGCACATCGCCGCGGCGGAGCAGATCCACCACGAGCTTCTTCCGGCGCTGGAGCATCTGCACGCCGCCCTGGCCGGGAAGGCGCGGGACTTCCAGGACATCGTGAAGATCGGGCGCACCCATCTCCAGGACGCCACGCCGCTGACGCTGGGGCAGGAGTTCTCCGGCTACGCCGCGCAGATCGCCTATGGGATCGAGCGGGTGAAGGCGTCGCTGCCGCAGCTCTACCGGCTGGCCCAGGGCGGTACGGCGGTCGGCACCGGGCTGAACGCCAAGACCGGCTTCGCCGAAGCCTTCGCGGAGGAGGTGGCGGGCATCACCGGTCTGCCCTTCGTCACGGCGGACAACAAGTTCGAGGCGCTGGCCACCCACGACGCGCTGGTGGATGCGCACGGCAGCCTGAACACGCTGGCGGTGTCGCTGATGAAGATCGCCAACGACATCCGCCTGCTCGGTTCCGGCCCGCGCTGCGGCATCGGGGAGATTTCCCTGCCGGAGAACGAGCCCGGCTCCTCCATCATGCCCGGCAAGGTGAACCCCACCCAGTCGGAGGCGATGACCATGGTCTGCGCCCAGGTGATGGGCAACCAGACCACCGTCAGCATCGCCGGCGCCACCGGTCATTTCGAGCTGAACGTCTTCAAGCCGGTGATCGCCTACAACGTGCTTCAGTCCATCCGGCTGCTGGCCGACGCCTGCAACAGCTTCACCGACAACGCCGTCGTCGGGATCGAGGCGAACCGCGAGCGCATCGGCCAGTTGCTGAACGAGAGCCTGATGCTGGTCACCGCGCTGAATCCGCACATCGGCTACGACAACGCCGCGGCGATCGCCAAGAAGGCCCACAAGGAGGGGACGACCCTGAAACAGGCCGGCGTGGCGCTGGGCCTGCTGACCGAGGAGCAGTTCGATCAGTGGGTGAAGCCGGAAACCATGGTGAAGCCGCGGTGATCGGGGGTATGTAACCCCGATGAAGAAGCGCTCCGTCCTCATCGCCGGACACCCGACCAGCGTCTCCCTGGAAGAAGAATTCTGGGAGGCGCTGAAGGGCATCGCGCAGGCGCGGGGCGTGTCGGTCAACGCGCTGATCGAGGAGATCGATTCCACCCGCAGCGGCAACCTGTCGAGCGCCATCCGGGTCTATGTGCTGAGCGCCGTGCAGGGGCGGGGGTAGGGGGCTTTGTATCCCTCTCCCGGGGCGGGAGAGGGATTTCATGGCTTGCGGCCCCTCCTGGACACCTTCCTGGACAGGGGGCGGGGGGAAGGCTACACCCTTGCGCCGGATTGCCCCGTCCCCCTCGCGCCAGAGTGTCCGCCCGTGACGCCCGACATGACCATCCTCGACGCCGCCGCCTTCCTCTGGTTCCTGGTCTGCTGGGCGGGCTTCACGCTGATCCAGGACCACATGCTGAACGGGCGGATGGTGGTCAACCAGCATTTGAAGAAGGCGCGCCGCCATTGGATGGAGCGGATGCTGGAGCGCGACAACCGCATCATGGATTCGCAGCTCATCGGCCACACGATGCAGAGCTGCACCTTCTTCGCCAGCACGAACATGCTGGTGCTGGCCGGTCTGGTCGGCGCCTTCGGTGCGGTGGAGAACGCGCACAAGCTGGTCGGCACGCTGTCCTTCACGGTCCAGACCTCGCGCGAGTTCTTCGAGCTGAAGATGCTGCTGCTCGTCGCGATCTTCACCTTCGGCTTCTTCAAGTTCACCTGGGCGCTGCGCCAGTACAATTACTGCTGCGCCCTGATCGGCTCCGCCCCGCTGCCCCCGGTGCCGGCGGAGGAGAAGACGGCCATGGCGGAAAGCATCGCCGCCGCCATGACGTTGGCGGTCAAGGCGCTGAACGGCGGCATGCGCGCCTATTATTTCGCCATGGCGGCGCTGGCCTGGATGCTCGGCCCCTGGTTCTTCATGGTGTCCACCGCGGCGGTGATCATCGTCCTGGCGCGCCGGCAGGGTTTCTCCGACACGGAGAAGGTCATCCGCATCCAGGTGGACGCGCTGGAAAGGCGTGCGCGGCGTTGACGCACGTCTTTGGCGAAAAAGACGTTAAAATGTTCCCCATCTGCGACGTTATGGCTACTACGCTGGGGTGCAGATTGGTGCTTTTGTCCTAGCCACCGGTTGGACGCGTGCGCTGCAGCACGCTACGGTTTGGGGGTGAGCCATGGACATCGACACCGCGGTATCGGTCTTGAACACGCTGGACGAGGCGGAGCGGCTTCTGGCGGAGGTGCGCCTGCATCCGGGCGCCTGCGGTGCCGCCAAGGAATTCATGGACCGCAACCGCGAACTGCTCGATCAGGCGCGCCGCCGCATCGATTCGGCCCACGATCTGGTCTGATCCCGGGGGCCGTCCGGACCCTGCGGTCACGGCTGTTCAAAAGCCTGTTCAGGACCTTCCGATTCAAGATCCTCAGCGTTCCGGACGCGCGGCGTCTGCCGCGCGTCAGCTTTTCCAGAGGATCTTGCCGCCCTTGCCGCCCATCTTGGACCAGTCCTTCGCGAAATAGGCGAAGTCGCGGGACGGGCGGCTGTAGAGGTAGCCCTGCGCCAGCGGCACCCCCAGCTCGGTCAGAAGCTGCGCGTGCTCCGGCCCCTCCACCTGCTCCCCGATCAGCCCGAGTCCCAACTGGCGGCACACGTCCACCATGGAGCGCAGCATCGCCATGTCGCGCGCGTTGTGCACGGCGCCGCGGACGAAATGCCCGTCGATCTTGGCGAAGTCCGCCTGGATGCCGTAGAGCGACTGGAAGGAGGTCGATCCGGCCCCCACGTCGTCCAGGCAGATGCGGAAGCCGGCGGCGCGCAGCTTTTGCAGGACCTCGTTCAGCCGGGCGATGTCGGTGACGACGACCGTCTCCGTCACCTCGATCAGCAGCTTGCGGGCAAGGTCGCCGTAGGGCTCCGTCACCGCCAGGAACTGGCGCAGGAAGATCGGGCTCATCAGCGTCTTGGCGGACAGGTTGATCGCCACGTCCGGCAGGGTCGGTTCCTTGCGGTAGGCGTTCATGGTGTCCAGAACCGACTGCGTCAGCAGCAGGTCGAAGTCGTAGATCAGCCCGACATCCTCGGCGAAGGTGATGAAGTCCGCCGGGGACGGCATGCCCTCCACCCGCGTCAGCGCCTCCAGATGGTGGACGGCCTGGGTCTCGACATCGACGATGGGCTGGAAGACGACGAAGAAGTCGCGCTTCTCGATGGTCGCGCGCAGCCGCCCGATGCGGTCCACCGCGTCGGACAGCATGCGCTTGGCGCCGTCCTCCAGGCTGGAGATGGTGAACTCCCCGCCCTGGGCGGAGGCGAAGGCCTGCACCGTGTAGACCAGCGCGCGCGCCGCGTCGGCGGGGTCCAGCCGCTCGTCCGACACGTCCAGCGACCAGGTGCGGATGCCGCCGGGCAGCTCGCCGCCGGCGCTCTGGATGATCTGGGTGATGTGGCCCTGCACCTCCTGCCCGTCGATGTCGGAGGCGTGGACGACGCCGTAGCGGTCGGTGGCGAGCTGCCCCGCGCTGTCGCCGTTGGCGGAGATGGCCCGCAGATAGGCTTCGATCCCCTGCGTCACCTCGCCCGCCGCCCCTTCGGGCAGGGCTTCCACCATCGACTGGAGCCCGTCGATCAGCAGCAGGGTCAGGGCGTTGTCCAGCCCCTTCTCCCGCGCCTTGATGATGCGGTCCTCCAGGATGTGGCTGAAGGCGTTGCCGTCCAGAAGCTGCCCCGCCGCGGCCAGAGCCTCGTTCGTGTTGCGCGGGCCGGAGGCCAGAAGGACGGTCAGGAACAGCGACCCCGGGCAGGAGTCGAGCCGGCAGCCGCCCAGCAGAGCCGGAAAGCGGTTGCCGTCGCAGCCCTGGAAGACGACGCGCGCCGGTTTGATGCGGCCCTTGTCCTGGATGCGCTTGAACAGGACGTTGACGTATTTGCGGTCGTTGGGCGCCACGACGTCGAGCAGGCTGGTGCCGACCAGACCGCCCACGTCGCCTTCGGTCAGGCGGCAGCGCGCGCCCGCGCAGAACAGGATGGTGCCCCGCGAGTCCGTCTCGATCAGCAGATCCGCCGCGGCGAAGGCGAAGCCGACGAAGCGGTCACGCTCGCGGTGCGAGGGCCGTCGCACCTGCGCGTTGGTCTGCGGTACCGGGCGTCTGATCGAGTCATGCGCAAGCTGCATCGCCAATTAGCCCGGAATTGAAGAAAAGTTTATCGAATTGCGTCTTTTCACTACCTGAAGACTAGCCGGCTTCCCGCTCCGAAAAAAGCGGCAAGAATTATGCTGCAAATGCGAACGAAATACCGACTTATATAATTTTCAATGATTTAGGCGAAAAAGCGACAGGACCCGCGCCCGATTACCGCACCCGGAGACGATGAAAAGGGTGCGCTGCACCGTCCCGAAACGCGAAACGGCCCGGCGAACCTCTCTGAATCGGGTCCGCCGGGCCGCCCGCGGGACGGCTCGGATGATGGGGGAGGGGTCAGGTCCGGGGGAGCAGCCGCGTCACATGGCCCATCTTGCGGCCGGGGCGGGCTTCCGCCTTGCCGTAGAGGTGCAGGCGGGCGCCGGGTTCGGCCATCAGCTCCGGCCAGCGGTCCGCGTCGGCGCCGATCAGGTTCTCCATCTCCGCGTCGGCCACCCGCTCCACCGAGCCGAGCGGCAGGCCGCAGACGGCGCGGACGAGCTGCTCGAACTGGCAGGAATGGCAGGCGTCCATGGTCCAGTGGCCGGAATTGTGCGGGCGCGGGGCCATCTCGTTGACCAGCACGCCGCCGTCCGGCGTCACGAACATCTCCACCGCCAGCACGCCGACGAGGTCCAGCGCCTCGGCGATTCGGCGGGCGACCCGCTCGGCCTCCGCCGCCGTTTCCGCGGACATGCGGGCGGGGGCGAGGGTCTTGTCGAGGATGCCGTCCTTGTGCCGGTTCTCCACGGCGGGGTAGGCGGCCATGGTGCCGTCCAGCCCGCGGGCGACGATCACCGACACCTCGCAGGTGAAGGAGACGAAGCCCTCCACGATGCCGGCGTCGGAGCCGATGGCCGCCCAGGCGTCCGCCGGGTCGGTGCCCGGCTCGATGCGGGCCTGCCCCTTGCCGTCATAGCCGAGGCGGGTGGATTTCAGGATGCAGCGCGGCCCGATCTCCGCCACCACCCGCGCCACCTCCTCCGCGCTGCGGGCGGCGCGCCAGGGGGCGGTGCCGATGCCCAGCGCGTTGACGAAGGACTTTTCCTCCACCCGGTCCTGGGCGACCGACAGAACCTTGCCGCCGGGATGGACGGGGGTGAAGCGGCCCAGATGCTCGACCACGGCGACCGGGACGTTCTCCCACTCCAGCGTCACCACGTCCACGGAGCGGGCGAAGGTCTCCAGCGCGTCCAGGTCGTCCCAGCCGGCGGAGGTGACGGCCGCCGACACCTGGGCGCAGGGGCTGCCCTCCGATCCCGGCGCGTAGACGTGCGTCTTGTAGCCCAGGCGGGCGGCGGCGAGCGCGGTCATGCGGCCGAGCTGGCCGTCGCCCAGCATGCCGATGGTGGAACCGGGCGGAAGGATGCGGTGGGCCATGGCTCAGGCGGGCTCGTCCACGGGGGCTTCGGCGACGGCGGCGGTCTGGCGGGCGCGCCAGGCGTCCAGCGCCCCGGCGACCGCCGGGTCCATCAGGGCGATGACCGAACCGGCGAGCAGGGCGGCGTTGATGGCGCCGGCCTTGCCGATGGCCAGCGTGCCGACCGGAACGCCGCCGGGCATCTGGACGATCGACAGCAGGCTGTCCATGCCCTTTAGCGCGTGGCTTTCCACCGGGACGCCGAAGACGGGCAGGGGGGTCATCGAGGCGGCCATGCCCGGCAGGTGGGCGGCGCCGCCGGCCCCGGCGATGACCACCTTCAGGCCGCGGTCGCGGGCGGTGGTGGCGTACTCGACGAGGCGCTGCGGGGTGCGGTGGGCGGAGACGATCCAGACCTCGTGCGGGACGCCGAGCGCGGTCAGCGTCTCGGCGGCGTGCTTCATGGTGGTCCAGTCCGACTGGCTGCCCATGATGATGCCGACCAGCGGCTTGCGGTCGGTGGTGGCGGCGATGGATGCGGACACGGCGCGCGCTTTCCTCTAGGTCCGGAAAGCGGCGCATTATAGAAAGCGCGCAGGCGGAGTCCAGAGCGACGCGATGTGCCGGCCCGCCTTTTCCCCGCCGCCGCGGCGATCAGGCGATGATGTCGGGCAGCAGGCGGCTTTCCAGAACCGCGATCTGGTCCTTGAGCGCGAGTTTGCGCTTCTTCAGACGTTGCATCTGAAGCTGGTCGAACGGCGCACGTTCGTGCAGTCGGGCGATCACGTCGTCAAGGTCGCGATGCTCGCTGCGAAGCGTGGCCAGTTTGTCCTTCAGCATCTCTTGTTCGTTCATACGCGCGGGGCCCGCTGGCTGAGCGGCGGCGACTATACCAGATTTCCGGCGCAACGGCAGTGCGAAAGCTCGTGTTCATCGCAGGGTTATATTCCGGCTGCCGGAATGTAATATATTCGGGGTGCCAGAACGATTGCGGTGGAGCAACGTTCTGGTATGACTACCTTCCGCAGCAGTTCCAGACGACACGGGACACGCATCCATGACAGCAGCCAAGCGCATCGGCATTCTCACCAGCGGCGGCGACTGCGCCGGGCTGAACGCGGTCATCCGCGCGGTGGTCCACCGGGCCGTCCTGACCTACGGGTGGCAGGTCCTGGGCATCAAGGAGGGCACCCAGGGGCTGTTGCAGCGCCCGGTGCAGTATCAGGTGCTCGACCTGCCGCAGGTGGACGGCAACATGATGCGCATGGGCGGCACGATCCTCGGCACCACCAACCGCGGCGATCCCTTCGCCTACCCGATGGCGGACGGCACGCAGAAGGACCGGTCGGACGAGATCATCGGCGGCTACCGCGAACTGGGGCTGGACGCGCTGATCGGCATCGGCGGCGACGGCAGCTTCGCCATTCTGAAGAAGCTGGCCGACAAGGGCGGCTTCCAGATGGTCGGCATTCCCAAGACCATCGACAACGACCTGGGCCTGACCGAGGTGTCGGTCGGCTACGACACCGCTGTTGGCGTGGCGGTGGAGGCCCTGGACCGTCTCCAGCCGACCGCGGCCAGCCACGCCCGCGTCATGGTGCTGGAGGTGATGGGCCGCGACGCCGGCCACATCGCGCTGGCCGCGGGCATCGCCGGCGGCGCCGACGTGGTGCTGATCCCCGAGATTCCCTATTCCATCGAAAAGATCGCCCAGAAGATCAAGCAGGTGCGCGCCACCGGCCGCAACTTCGCCCTGGTCGTCGTGTCGGAGGCGGTGAAGACCGCGGACGGCACCGGCGTGCAGAAGCTGTTCCAGGGCGGGCAGAAGCGCTACGGCGGCATCGGCGACTACATCGGCGAGAAGATCGCCGAGGCGACCGGGGCCGAAACCCGCGTCACCGTTCTGGGCCACGTCCAGCGCGGCAGCATGCCCAGCCCGCGCGACCGGCTGGTCGCCTCGGCCTTCGGCGTGCACGCCGTGGATCTGATCGCGGAAGGCAAGTTCGACCGCATGGTCGCCTGGTCCGACCGCGGCGTCATCGACGTGCCGATCACCGAGGCCATCGCCAAATACGCCTGCGTGGAGCTGGACGGCGCCATGGTCAAGACCGCCCGCGGCCTGGGCATCAGCCTGGGCGACTGACCGGCGGCTTTCCGCAAGGGGAGGCAGGCACAGCCATGACGGGAAACCCGCTCTGGGCGTTTTCGCTCGCCGTCTACGGACGGCCCGGCGTGCCCGCCGCCTGCCTCGACCTCCAGGACCGGCTCGGCCAGGACGTCAACGTCCTGCTGTTCGCCGCCTGGGCGGGCATGGCCTGCAACGCCGACCTGCCGGCGGCGGAACTGGCGCGCATCGACTCCGCCGTCGCACCCTGGCGGGCGGAGGTGGTCCGCCCCCTGCGCGCCGTCCGCCGCCGGGTGAAGGGGGAGGACGACGCCCTCTACCAGCGCATGAAAGCCGCGGAGTTGGAGGCGGAGCGCGTCCAGCAGGACCGTCTCTTCGCCCTGTCCGGGTTGCGCCCCGCGCCGGGCGGCGGCGTTGCCGTGGCCGCGGCGAACCTGCACCGGCTGGTGCCGGAGGGGGATCCGGCGTTGACGGCGCTTCTGGCGGCGCTCGGCACGCCGCCCGAACCCTGACGGAACCGGTCCCGTGACGCCCGCCGTCCTGACCTCGCCCCGGCTGATCCTGCGCCCCTGGCGCGACGGGGACGGCGACGCCTTTCACGCGCTGTCGCAAAACCCCGCGGTGATGGAGCATCTGCTGCCGCTTCCCGACCGGGCGGCCTGCGACGCGGTGATCCAGCGCATCGGCGGGCATTTCGACCGGCACGGCTTCGGATTCTGGGCGGTGGAGCGGCCCGGTCACAGCCCCTTCATCGGCTTCGTCGGGTTGGCCCGCGTGACCTGGGAGGCACCTTTCGCCCCCGCCGTGGAGGTGGGCTGGCGGCTCGACCCGTCCCATTGGGGGCAGGGGCTGGCGACGGAGGCCGCCGGGCTGGCGCTCGCCTACGGCTTCGAAACCGCCGGGCTGGACGAGATCGTGGCCTTCACCGTGCCGGCGAACCGGCGGTCGCAGCGGGTCATGGAGCGGCTGGGCATGGAGCGCGACGCGGCGGGCGATTTCGACCACCCGCGGGTCCCCGACGGTCACCGTCTGAAGCGGCACGTCCTTTACAGGATCGGGCGCGGGCGCTGGCGGAGCGGGATCAGCGGACGAGAATGAGGCTGTTGCGGTCGCCGGTCTCGTCGGAAACCTGGAAAGGCTTGCCGACATAGAAGGCCTGGCAGCGCTTGCCGCCGACCAGGCGGGTCAGTCCGGCCTCCCATTCCTGGCCGCGCGGGCCGAGGATGCGCAGCTTCAACTGGTCGAGCAGCGGGAAGATCTGATAGCCCTCGACGTCCAGCGGCTCTCCCTTTGCGGAGAAGGCCTCCTGGTTCAGCGTCAGCGTCTTGCCGTTGAGGTCCAGCTTCACGTCCTGCGCCCACGGGCAGCCGTTGCCGCCGGCCCCGCCACCCTTCTCGTTGGCCGCCGCGGTGGACGGGTCCACGGTCAGGACCGCCGGGACCAGAGCGCAGGTCAGGGCAAGGGCGCAGACGCTCAAGGGGCTCTTCATGGCCGGGACACTCCCGTCACGCTGAATACTCCGGTATGTTCCGGCGAGATGATTGCAGCATATTTGTTGCAAAAGCGAAATGCAACGCGGAGCTTCTCGTGGGTGGGTTGCGGGATCGGCAGGTCTTGTGCCAGATCGGTTCCTTCAAGTCCCTCTCACTCGGGCACTTCCCATGGCGACGATCATCGAGGCCCTTCTGGCCGCCATCGACCATCACCAGTCGGGCCGTCTGGCCGAGGCGGCCACGCTCTATGGGCGGATTCTGGAAGCCGATCCGGAGCAGCCCGACGCCGCCCAGTTTCTGGGTGTGCTCCACGCGCAGACGGGCCGTCCGGCGGAGGGGGCGCGGCTGCTGCGCCGGGCGCTGGCGCTGCGTCCCGACTCGGCGGGCGCGCAGTCCAATCTGGCCGGCGCGCTCCAGACCATGGGGAACGCGGCGGGCGCGGAGGCCGGCTACGCCCGCGCCCTGCGGCTGGACCCGCTGCTGGCCGACGCCC
>NZ_JAUJFI010000154.1 GCF_030849505.1 Azospirillum isscasi
TGCTGGCCCACCGCCACCACGCTCTCCAGCGCCGAGACGACCGTGTTGTCGAGCGGGACGTAAACCGCCTCCACCTTCCCGCCGAGATGACGCTGGCGGCGGAACGGCTGGCCGCGGCCTCCGACGCCGGGCTGGTGGCGACGGTGGGCCGCATCGAGGCGAAGCCCGGTGCCGTGAACGTCATCCCCGGCGAGGTGGCCTTCACCCTGGACGTCCGCGCGCCGGAGGACGCCGTGCGCCGCGACGCCTGCGCCGCCATCCGCAAGGAGATGGAGGCGATCGCCGCCCGCCGCCGCGTGGAACTGGCGGTGGAAACCACCCACGACGCGGCGGCGGCCCCCTGTTCCCCCGCTATCCGGCGGCAGATCGAGGCCGCCGTGGCCCGCGCCGGCATCCGTCCCCTGTCCCTGCCCAGCGGCGCCGGGCACGACGCCATGGCCTTTGCCGGCGTGCTGCCGATGGGCATGCTGTTCGTGCGCTGCGCGGGCGGCATCAGCCACAACCCCGCCGAATCCATCACCGCGGAGGACGCCGACCGGTCGGTGCGGATCCTCCTGGACATCATCCGCCACTTCGAGCACGAGACCCCGACGCCATGACCGACTCCGCCCAACAGGCCGTCCGCGCTTTCCTGGAGCAGACCCGCGACGATCAGGTCCGCTTCCTGGCCGAACTGGTCAAGGTGCCTTCCGACAACCCCGCCGGCGACTGCGCCCCCCACGCGGCGCGCGCCGCGGCGCTGCTGGAGGCCATGGGGCTGACGGTGGAGCGGCACCCGGTCCCGGCGGATCTGGTGCGGGCCAACGGCATGATCTCCGCCACCAACCTGATCGTGCGCCGCCGCTTCGGCGACGGGCCGACCGTGGCGCTGAACGCCCACGGCGACGTTGTGCCGCCGGGCGAGGGCTGGACCCGCGACCCCTACGGGGCTGAGGTCGTGGACGGCTGGATGTACGGGCGCGGCGTCGCCGTGTCGAAGTCCGACTTCGTGACCTACACCTATGCCCTGCTGGCCCTGGAGAAAGCCGGGCTGGACCGCGGCACGGTGGAACTGCACCTGACCTACGACGAGGAGGCGGGCGGCGAGATCGGGCCGAAATGGCTGCTGGACGAGGGGCTGACCAAGCCCGACTTCGCCATCGCCGCGGGCTTCAGCTACGGCGTCGTCACCGCCCACAACGGCTGTCTGCATCTGGAGGTCGAGGTCACCGGCAAGTCCGCCCACGCCGCCCTGCCGATGACCGGCATCGACGCGCTGGAGGCGGCGACGGCGATCCTGGGCGCGCTCTACGGGCACCGCAAGGGCTACGCCGGCACCGTGTCGGCGGTGGGCGGCATCGGCTCGCCGCAATTGACGGTCGGGCTGATCAAGGGCGGCATCAACACCAACGTCGTCCCCGACCGCGTGACCCTGCGCCTCGACCGCCGCATGATCCCGGAGGAGACGCCGGAGACGGTGGAGGCCGGGTTGCGCGCCGTCATCGCCGAGGCGGCCACCGCCTTCCCGCAGGCCCGCGTGGCGGTGCGCCGCATCCTGCTGGCCCGCCCGCTGACCCCGCTGCCCGGCACCGACTGGCTGGCCGCCGTCCTCTGCGCCCACGCCAGCCGCGTGATGGGCGAGCCGGTGGAGACCAAGGGCGTTCCGCTCTACACCGACGCGCGCCACTACTCCGACGCGGGCGTCCCCATCGCCCTGTTCGGCGCCGGCCCCCACACCATCGAAGAGGCCAACGCCCACCGCGCCGACGAGCGCCTGCCGCTGTCCGACCTGTTCAAGGCGACGGAGGTTGTGGCCCTGTCGCTGTTGGAGTTGTTGGGCGAGGGGTGAGCGATTTCGGCAAAGGCGCAACGGCCCGCTCCACAACGACAAGGACGACCCGCCGGTGATCATCGAGAACGATCTGAAGCTGGACTTCAAGGATGTGCTGATCCGCCCGAAGCGCAGCACCCTGGAAAGCCGCAACGACGTGGACATCGAGCGGACCTTCCGCTTCGTCCACAGCGGGCTGGAATGGACGGGCTTCCCACTGATCGCGGCCAACATGGACGTGGTCGGCACCATGGCCGTCGCCCGCGCCCTGTCGCGCTTCGGCGCGATGACCGCGCTGCACAAGCACTACCCGGCAGAATCCCTGATCTCCTTCTTCCGGGACGAGGACACGGCCAACGTCTTCTACTCGCTGGGCACGACCGAGGCCGACTACGACAAGTTCCAGGCGGTGAAGGCCAAGGCCCCGGTGGGCAAGCTCTGCCTGGACGTCGCCAACGGCTACACGGAGCGCTTCGTGCGCTTCATCGCCCGGATGCGGAAAGAGAACCCGGACATCGTGATCATGGCCGGCAACGTGGTGACCGGCGACATGGCCGAGGCCCTGCTGCTGGCCGGGGCCGACATCATCAAGGTCGGCATCGGGCCGGGGTCGGTCTGCACCACGCGGAAGATGACCGGCGTCGGCTATCCGCAGCTCTCCGCCATCATCGAATGCGCCGACGCCGCCCACGGGCTGAAGGGGCAGGTCTGCGGCGACGGCGGCTGCACGGTGCCGGGCGACATCTCCAAGGCGTATGGCGCGGGTGCGGACTTCGTGATGCTCGGCGGCATGCTGGCCGGCCACGACGAGTGCGAGGGCGACATCCGCTACGAGGAGCGCGGCGGGCAAAAGGTCCCGGTGGCGATGACCTTCTACGGCATGTCGTCCGACACGGCGATGCACAAGTACGCGGGCGGCGTCGCCTCCTACCGCGCGTCGGAGGGCAAGACCGTGGAGGTCCCCTACCGCGGCCCGGTGGACGGCACGATGCAGGAGATCATGGGCGGCGTGCGCAGCATGATGACCTACATCGGCGCCACCAAGCTGAAGGAGGTGTCGAAGCGCACCACTTTCGTCCGCGTCGGCGCCCAGTTGAACACCGTCTTCGGGGGCTGACACCGCCGGAGGTACCCCGCAGCGGCATCGCCCTCCCCACCGTCTTCGTCCGGAACCCACCGGCGGATTCCTCCGTTCGCAGACCATGCGGACGGACGGGACGCCGGAAGGTTTGCCCCGTCCGTCCGCTTTTGGCTGGACGAGGAAGGCAGACCTTATGCGCGATTTCGACGGAGCGGTTCCGGCTTATGTGGGGCCGGCTTATGTGGGGCGTTCGGACGGGCCGGCGGCCTTCGATTACCTGATCGTCGGGGCGGGCTTCGCCGGCAGCGTGCTGGCGGAGCGGCTGGCGGCGGGGCTGGGCAAGCGGGTGCTGCTGATCGACCGGCGCCCGCACATCGGCGGCAACGCCTACGACCATCACGACGACGCGGGCCTGCTGATCCACCGCTACGGTCCGCACATCTTCCACACCAATTCGCAGCCGGTGGCGGACTATCTGTCGCGCTTCACCAAGTGGCGCCCCTACGTGCACCGGGTGCTGGCCCATGTGGACGGGCAACTGGTCCCCATCCCGATCAACCGCACCACCGTCAACCGCCTGTATGGGCTGGACCTCGACGAGGCGGGCGTCGCCGCCTTCCTGAAGAGCCGGGCGGAGCCGGTGGCCGATGTCCGCACGTCGGAGGACGTGGTGGTTGGCGCGGTCGGACGGGAGCTGTATGAAAAGTTCTTCCGCGGCTACACCCGCAAGCAATGGGGCCTCGACCCGTCGGAGCTGGACAAGGCGGTCACCGCCCGCGTGCCGACGCGGACCAACGACGACGACCGCTATTTCGGCGACAGCTTCCAGAACATGCCGCTGCACGGCTACACGCGGATGTTCGAAAACATGCTCGACCACCCGAACATCACCATTCGCCTGGACGCCGACTTCCGCGACGTGGCGCGCGAGGTGCGCTACCGCAACCTGATCTTCACCGGCCCGGTGGACGAGTATTTCGGCCATCGCTTCGGCAAGCTGCCCTACCGCTCCCTGACCTTCCGGCACGAGACGGTGGACCGGGAATGGTTCCAGCCCGTCGCCGTCGTGAACCACCCCGGCGAGGACGTGCCGCACACCCGTGTCACCGAATACAAGCACCTGACCGGCCAGAGCAACCCGCGGACCAGCCTGACCTGGGAGTACCCGTCGGCGGAAGGCGACCCCTACTACCCGATCCCCCGCGCGGAGAACGCGGCGCTGTACCGCAAGTACCAGGAATTGGCCGATGCGACGCCGAACGTCCATTTCGTCGGGCGGCTGGCGACCTATCGTTACTACAACATGGATCAGGTGGTGGCGCAGGCGCTGGCGCTCTACACCCGCATCGCCAAGGCCGAGGGCGCCGTCGCGGAGGGCGCGCGGGGCATCTCCGGGATCGGCGCCGCCCCCCCGGCCGCTCCATCGCCCGCTCCGGTCCACAGCAGGAGGGAAGCGTCATGAAAGCGTTCGGAATAGCCCTGGCCGCCGCCGTCGTCCTCGCCATCGGGGCCAGCGTCCTTCTGGAGGGCACGCTGAGCCGCACCGCCGACCAGACCTTCGCCGCCCCCTCGGTCCGGCTGAGCGAGGACAACACCGTGCAGCACCGCAACTTCATGGGGCGACCGGCGGAGTGATCACTCCGCCGCGTGGTGGCGCAACCGCTCGTCCTGGTTGGCGCCCCCGGTGCGGAGCTGCTCCTCGTACCAGCGGCGGTGGTGGTCCTTGGCCCAGTTCTCGTCCACCACCCCGCTGCCCATGGCGTCGAAAGCGCCTTCCATGCCGATGGTGCCGATGTAGATGTGCCCGATGATCAGCGCGATCATCAGCGCCGCCACCACCCCGTGGACCACATGCAGGATCTGCATGCCGCCGATCCCGGTGACGGCGAAGGGCATCATCAGCAGGAATCCGCTGACCGCAAGCGCCCCCCCGCCGAACACCACCGCCCAGAACACGCCCTTCTGACCGGCGTTGAAGCGCCCGGCCTCGGGATGCTCCCCGGACTTGCCGAAGATGCCGCCCATGGTCTTCAGCCAGACGAGATCGGCCCTCTCCGGGATGTTGTCGCGCACCCACAGCACGAAGATCATCAGAAGCCCGATGACGAAGGGAACGCTGAAGAAATTGTGCATGTACTTGCTGGCCTCGGCCAGTGTCGTGAAATTCGGGTGGCCGATCAGCGGGATCAGCAGCGTGCGCCCGAAGGTCACGACCAGCCCCGTCACCGCCATGATCAGGAAGCTGACCGCCGTCGTCCAATGGGCGAAGCGGTCCATCCCGCCGAAGCGCAGCACCGGGCGTCCCGACCGCCCGCCATGGATGCGGATGGTGCCGCGGATCAGGTAGAAGACGGCCAGCGCCGCGATCGGCCCCAGGAACAGCACGCCGGCGATGATCTTCAGCCAGACCATGCGGAACTCGCGCCACTCCCGCCCCTCCGGCTGGACCAGGACGCCGAGTTTGCCGTCGGGGATGCTGACCCGCCCGGTGAGCTTGTCCGGGGTCTGGTAGAGCTGCACCTCGTCCTTCGACGTGGGCGCGTTCGGCCCCGGCGTCTGGTCGAACTGGGCCTGCACCGCCGGGGCGGCCAGCAGCAGGACGAACAGGACCGGCAGAAGGCGGAGGAGCTTCGTCATGGCGCGTTCCTTCCCTGGAGAAATGGGCCCCTGGAGAAATGAACCCCCGGAGAAATGAATCCCCGGAGAAATGGGCCTCGCGGGGGGGAGGCTCGTGACGGGGGAACCCTTGCCCCCACCCCATCACTCAGCTTGCCCCCGCACCGCCGCCGCGCGGCCCGAAGGCGCCGCCCCGGTCATCGCTGCCATAGGCGGTGGACCAGCCCCAGGCGCCGGAACCATAGCCGCGGCGCACCGTCCGCTCCTTATAGATGTCGGCCAGAACCTCGCCGTCACCGGCCATCAGCGCGCGGGTGGAACACATCTCCGCGCAGAGCGGCAGCTTGCCCTCGGCCAGCCGGTTGGTGCCGTATTTCTGGTACTCCTCCATCGTGTTGTCCGCTTCCGGACCGCCGGTGCAGAAGGTGCATTTGTCCATCTTGCCGCGCCCGCCGAAGTTGGTCGCCTGCGGGTATTGCGGCGCGCCGAAGGGGCAGGCGTAGAAGCAATAGCCGCAGCCGATGCACAGATCCTTGGAATGCAGAACCACCCCGTCCGCCGTCTGGTAGAAGCAATCCACCGGGCAGACCGCGGCGCAGGGCGGGTCGTTGCAATGCATGCAGGCCATGGAGATCGACCGCTCGCCCGGCACGCCGTCCTTCAGCGTGATGACGCGGCGGCGGTTGATGCCCCAGGGGATGTCGTGCTCGTTCTTGCAGGCGGTGACGCAGGCGTTGCACTCGATGCAGCGTTCCGCGTCGCACAGGAATTTCATGCGGGCCATAAGTCTCGGTCCTCCGGTTTTTCGGCCTCCCTGGGGCGCATCAGGCCGGTTCGACGCGGCAGAGCGTCACCTTGGTTTCCTGCATGAAGGTCATGGGGTCGTAGCCGTAGGTCGTCACCCCGTTGGCCGGCTCGCCCAGGACGATGGGGTCGGTGCCCGGCGGGTAGTTCTCCCGCAGGCTGTCGCCCTGCCAGTAGCCGGAGAAGTGGAAGGGCATGAACACCGTGCCGGCGCCGATGCGCTCGGTCACCAGCGCGCGGACCCGCGCCTTCGCGTTGTCCTCCGGCCCGTAGACCCAGACCATGCCGCCGTCGCGGATGCCCAGGCGCTCGGCGTCCTTGGGGTTGATCTCCACGAACATCGACTGCTGCAATTCGGCCAGCCAGGGGTTGGAGCGGGTCTCCTCGCCGCCGCCCTCATACTCGACCAGCCGCCCGGAGGTCAGGATGAAGGGGAAGCGCTGGCGCACGTCGCTGTCCGCCACCTTGAACTGGAGCGAGCGGGCCAGTTGCGGCAGGCGGTAATCGCGGCGGTCCTCGATGGCCGGGAACTCCTTCACCAGCTCGGGCCGCGGGGAATAGATCGGCTCGCGGTGCAGCGGCACCGGGTCGGGCAGGTTCCAGGCGACGGCGCGGGCCTTGGCGTTGCCGTGCGGCGAACAGCCGTGCTTCAGCGCGACGCGGATGATGCCCATGGACAGGTCGGTCTGCCAGCTCACCTCGTCCACCTTGTCGCCGCCGATGGCCTGGATGACGCGCATCTCCTGCGCCGTCAGGTCCTTGTCCCAGCCCAGCTTCTTCAGCATGGCCATGGTGAATTCGGGATAGCCGTCCTCAATCTCCGACCCTTTGGAGAAGGAGCCGTCGGCGAGCAGGCTGACGCCGTTGCGCTCCACCCCGAAGCGGGCGCGGAAGACGCCGCCACCCTCCATCACATGCTTGGAGGTGTCGTAGAGCACCGCGCAGCCCGGGTGGCGAAGCTCCGGCTGGCCCCAGCAGGGCCAGGGCAGGCCGTAGTAATCGCCCTTCAGCGGGCCGCTGGTCGCCTGCATGGTGATCTTGTCGAAATCGGCCTGATGCTTCATGTGCATCTTCAGCCGCTCCGGCGACTGGCCGGTGTAGCCGGTGGACAGGCAGCCGCGGTTGATCTCGCGCAGGATGTCCTCGGGCACCGGGCGGGTCTGCTCCACCGTGATGTGCTTGAACATATCGTCGGCGAAGCCGAACTTGCGGGCCAGCAGATAGATGATGGTGTAGTCGTCCTTGGACTCGAAGATCGGCTCCACGACCTTCTCGCCCCATTGCATCGACCGGTTGGAACAGGTGCGCGAGCCGTCCGTCTCGAACTGGGTGCAGGCGGGCAGGATGTAGGTGCCGTTCCTCCGGTTCTTGAAGGCGGCGAAGGTGGTCGGGTGCGGGTCGGCGATGACGAGAAGGGACAGGGCCTCCAGCCCCTTCAGCATCTCCGGCATGCGGGTGACGGTGTTGCCGCCGTGGCCGAAGACGACCATCGCCTTCAGCGGCGACGGCTGCTCGATCTCCTCCGGCTTGTAGGTGACGCCGTCGAACCAGCGGGTGGTCGGGATGCCCTTGGCCTCCATCAGGGCCTTGGAGGCGAAGCGGCCCTTCATCCACTCGTAATCCACGTCCCAGACGCGGCAGAAATGCTTCCACGCCCCTTCCGCCAGGCCGTAATAGGAGGGCAGGGTGGAGACGTCGAGCCCGAAGTCGGTGGCGCCCTGCACGTTGCAGTGGCCGCGGTAGATGTTCGCCCCGCCGCCGGCCACCCCGATGTTGCCGAGCGCGAGCTGAAGGATCGACAGGGCGCGGACGTTGGCGGTGCCGGTGGTCTTCTGGGTGATGCCCATGCACCAGATGACGGTGGACGGGCGGTTCTTCGCCAGCGCCTCCGCCACGCGGCGGAGCTGTTCGCCGGGCACGCCGCTGACCCGCTCCACCGTGGCGGGGTCCCACTTCTTCACCTCGGCGCGGATCTCGTCCATACCGTAGACGCGCTGGCGGATGTACTCCTTGTCCTCCCAGCCGTTCTCGAAGATGTGCCACAGGAGGCCCCAGGTGACCGGGATGTCGGTGCCGGGGCGGATGCGCACATATTCGGTGGCGTGGGCGGCGGTGCGGGTGAAGCGCGGGTCGATGACGATGAAGGGGGCGCGGTTGCGCTCCTTCCCGCGCAGCATGTGCGGCAGCGAGACGGGGTGGGCCTCCGCCGGGTTGCCGCCGATGATCAGCAGCGCCTTGGAATTCTGGATGTCGTTGTAGCTGTTGGTCATGGCGCCGTAGCCCCAGGTGTTCGCCACCCCGGCGACCGTGGTGCTGTGGCAGATGCGCGCCTGATGATCGACGTTGTTGGTTCCCCAGAAGGCCGCCAGCTTGCGGAACAGATAAGCGCCCTCGTTGGAGAACTTGGCGGAGCCCAGCCAGAAGGTGGCGTCCGGCCCCGACTGCTGGCGGATCTCCAGCAGCTTGTTCCCGATCTCCTCGATGGCCTGGTCCCAGGAGATGCGCTGCCACTGGCCGTCCACCAGCTTCATCGGGTACTTCACCCGCCGCTCGCCCTTGGTCAGCTCGCGCACCGACGCGCCCTTGGCGCAGTGGGCGCCCTGGCTGATCGGGCTCTCCCAGCCCGGCTCCTGCCCGGTCCACACGCCGTTCTGCACCTCCGCGATCACGGTGCAGCCGACGGAGCAGTGGGTGCAGACGTTCTTGCGGGTGACGACCTCGACGTTGGGCAGGGTCGGCCCGGCCTCGGCCTTGCGGATCATCGCGGCGGGCAGGGCGCCCAGCGCCGCCATGCCCCCGGCGGCGAGGCCGGAGGTCTTCAGGAAGCCGCGGCGGTCCACGGCTTCGCCCAGCCCGGCGGTGCCCACCGAAAGTCCGTTGGCAGAGAGGCCGTTCAGGCGGCGGGCGAGGGGGGCGCGGGTGGCGGCGGTTCCGGCGTTGCGCTTGACGAGCATGGGGCGGCCCTCTGGATCGAAGTCGCGGTCAGAGACGGTTCAGCGCGTAGAAGCGCTTGACGTGTTCGGTTTCGCGGTAGCGGGACTTCACCCGCTCGGGCTGCGACTCCTCCACCTCCGCCGGGGTGGCGCGCAGGGTAACGGCCACCGCGGCGGCGCCCGCCGCACCCAGGCCGAGGCCCTTCAGCAGGCTGCGGCGTTCCAGTCCCGTCCTGCCGGTCTTCGGGGTGTCGTCACGGTGCATGGATGATGCCCTCCCGCTTGTCCTGCCCGCGGACCGCGCCGTCGTGGGCGTGCGCGATCATCGCGAAGGCGTTCGTCTCGATGTCCAGGAACAGCCGCCCGACGGTCCCCACGGGCCGGTACAGATCCGCCGCCGCGGCCTCCTCCAGATCCCGGAAGAAGCGGGGCGCCCAGGGCGCCAGATGGCGCTCGAAGAAGCGCTTCTGGTGCGGCAGGTCCGCCGTGCCGATGGTGCCGGCGGCCAGCCCGCCCATGATGTCGGCGATGGCGGCGATGTGGTCCTCCGGCTCGCTGACGCCGGGGGCGCGCTCGACGCCGAGTTCCTGCATGTCCTCGCGCAGGCGGGCCAGCGGGCGGTCGATCAGGAAGCCGGTGCGGTAATAGGAGGCGAAGGGAACCAGTTCGCCCCGAGTCACCCCGATGAACAGGTCGTGGTATTCGCGCCCGGCGCGATGCTCGCCGTCCGGGTCCCCGGCGAGGGAGCGGGCGCGTGCGGCCAGGGCGGTGATGGCGCGGCCCAGGGGGGAGCCGTCCCCGGCCAGCGCGCCGACCGTGCCCAGCAAGGCGCGTGACGGCGGGCGCGCCAGCAGATGGGCCAGCAGGCCGTACGCCTGCGCCCGCAGCCGATCCGCGTCGTCGATGCTGGCCGATGCCGCCATGCCCCTGCCCCGCTTGCCTTTTCCGGTGGCCGGTTATGGTCCGGCTCATTCGGGACAACAGCGGGGGTGCACAAAGGTTGCGCAGTTCGGTGGGGGTGGGGCAAGCGGCCCCCAACATCTACACCGTCCGCTCATCCTCCGGCCCGTCCGAACCGTCGGCGGGCGGTTCCGGGGCGGAAGGATCGTCCTCCTCGTCGGCCTCGGCGACCGCGGCGTCCTCCGGGGTCTTGTCTTCCCCGCCGATGCGGTCCAGCAGGTCGGCGATGCGGTCGGTGGGCAGCAGCGCGCCATAGCCGGGGGCGTTGCAGTCCCAGTCATACTCGGCGAAGCCTCGGAAGCCCGCGATGACCGGATCGCTGGCCCAGGCCCGGCGCAGGGCGAGCCGCCGCAGCTCCGGCGGGACGTTGCCGGCGAGGAAGCCGGTGTAGTCGCTGTCCGCGCCCAGGCTGTCCAGCGGCGGCAGGCTCTCCGGATCGAAGGGTTCCGGAGGAGGGGCGGCGGCCTGCTCCTCCTGAGTCTCCCGCGCCTCCTGCTTGCGGCGGGACCAGCGGGACAGGAAGGCTTCGGACCCGTCGTCATCCATGGTTGGCGTCCTTTCCAGGCCGTGCGACCGGGGCGCGGCGGGCCAGCGCCTCCGGGTCGGCGCGGTCGCGCCGGCGCTTGTAGAAGGGGCGGTCCGTATGGTGGCGGGCCACGAAGCCGCGCATCCATTCGGCCAGATCGGCGGGCAGGGGAATCGCCTCGATCAGGTCGTCGCCCGCGTCGGAATGGGCATCCACCTCGCCGGGATCGACGGTGACGGCCAGCAGCCGCAGCCCCGGCTCCTCCGCGCAACGGCGCAGGATGACGTAGAGCGTCGGACGGCCGCCCTTGAGGTTTTCCGCGTAGTTCCCGGCCTCGCCGGGATACAGCACGATCTCCGCGGCGCCCGCGTAATAGGCGGTGCACCCGCCGTCCCGCGCCAGGACCGTCCAGGGCGCGCGGTCGGGCAGGGCGGGCAGGGCGCCGGTCACCCGCCAACGGGCGTCCACCCATGGATTGTCGATGCGCTGGCGCTCCACCGTGATGCCGACGCCGCGCCGTTCGGCCTGTCCGGTCATGACCGCACCTCCTTTTCCGCGGGGACGAGCCGCCGTTCCCAGACCCGCCGCACCGGCTCGAATCCCTCCTCCATCCAGCGGTCGATCCAGGTCAGGAAATGCCGGGTGAAGCTCTCCAGCACCGCCACGGCGTCGGTGTCGCCGAAGCCTTCCTCGCGCAGCGCCGTGCGGTCGGGGCGGCGTCCGGGGGCGGGATCGTCCGGGTCGCCCAGAATCTCCAGCTCGGCGGCGGCCACGGCCCAGGCCGGAATGCCGTCCTCCTCGTCCGGACCCAGGACGACCGTCACCACGCCCGCCGCCGCGCCGTTCAGCATCAGGCGGCCCGTGCCGTCGAACCGGATGGTCTGGTTCGGCGGCCCCAGCGCCTCCAGCGCGTCGGCCAGGGCGACCAGGGTGACGGCGGCAAGACCGCCGTCCGCGCCGGGGCGGTCGGGGGCCAGCACCACCGCCACGTCCAGCCGGTCGCGCCGGCCCGCGTGGACGAGCGTGCCGGGCTCCGCCCCCTCCGCGGCGAAGCGGCAGGCGGTGGCGAAGGGACCGTCCGCCTCGGCGGGCCAGGGGCGGAAGATCGGGGGAAGCGTCGGGGTGCCGGTCGGGTCCATACCCCTGACAACACGGAAACGGGAGGCTTGGTGCCCGTGCCTGTTGGTGGGGGACGGCCTTTCGCCCCTCGCCCAGAAGGAGTCCGCCGCCTTGCTCGCCGCCCTCATTTCCTCCGGCCTCGTGGCCGGGCTGCTGATGACCGGCCACGTCATCGCCCAGGAAACCACCAAGGAGTCGCTGTCCAACGACGTCCAGGTGCAGCAAAGCCAGGAACCGCCGCCCAACCAACAGGGCGTGCGTGCGCCCAAGGCATCGACCAGCGGCGACACCCAGGGGTCCGAGCTTCAGCAGGCTCTGGCCGATCTGCGCCGGGCCCCGCCGGATCTTCAGGGCAACCCGGTGCCGCGCCCGAACCAATGGGCCAGCGAACCCGACATGGGGCACGAGCCCACCCGCTCCGAAAACCCGTCCGACCTGTCCAGCCAGGAAGCGAAGTAGGGAGGTCTGCCGACGGATCGATGGGGCGATGGGTTGGGCGCACTCTTTTGCCCTTGATATGCTCCAGTCGAGCATTTATGGTTTTGCTCACAGAGAGCATTAAAGGAATGTGCCATGCGCGATACCACCGGCCTCGCCTACACGTCCGACATCGCCGCGGCGACGCAGCCGATCTACGAGCGTGTGAAGCGCGTGATCCCCGCCGTCGAATGGCCGTTCCACGCCCCGCTGGTGCATGAGATCAACCGCCTGAAGCGGGAGCGCAACGCGGTGATCCTCGCCCACAACTATCAGACGCCGGAGATCTTCCACGGCGTGGCCGACATCGTGGGCGACAGCCTGGCGCTGGCCGCGAAGGCGACCGAAACCGACGCCGACGTGATCGTCCTGGCCGGCGTGCATTTCATGGCGGAGACGGCGAAGCTGCTGAACCCGGCGAAGACGGTGCTGATCCCCGACACGGGGGCGGGCTGCTCGCTGGCCGAATCGATCACCGCCGCCGACGTGCGGCTGCTGCGCGAGCGCTATCCCGGCGTGCCGGTGGTCGCCTACGTCAACACCTCGGCGGACGTGAAGGCGGAGGTGGACATCTGCTGCACCTCCGGCAACGCGGTGGAGGTGGTGGAATCGCTGGGCGTGCCGCGCGTCATCATGCTGCCCGACGAGTATCTGGCGAAGTACGTCGCCACCCAGACCAGCGTCGAGATCATCGCCTGGAAGGGCCATTGCGAGGTGCACGAGCGCTTCACCGGCGACGAGATCCGCGAGTTCCGCGGACGCTTCGGCGATCTGGTCGTCATCGCCCACCCGGAATGCCCGCCCGACGTGCTGGAGGCCGCGGACTTCGTGGGCTCCACGGCGCGCATGGTCGATTTCGTGGCGGACCGCCGCCCGCCGCGGGTGCTGATGGTCACCGAATGCTCGATGAGCGACAACGTGGCCGCCGCCTCGCCGGAGACGGAGTTCGTGCGGCCCTGCAACCTGTGCCCGCACATGAAGAAGATCACGCTGGCGAACATCCTGGACAGCCTGCGCACGCTGGAGCCGCGGGTGACCATCGCCCCGGAGGTGGCCGACCGCGCCCGCCGCTCCGTGGAGCGGATGCTGGCCGTCAAACCGCGCTGAGTGACTTCCCTCTCCCGGGGCGGGAGAGGGGATGTTCTCGTCAAAATCCCTCCCCGGAGGCTTCCCATGGTCACCCCCTACACGGTCCGCGATTCGGAGGTGGTCGTCATCGGCTCCGGCCTTGCCGGGCTGACCGCCGCCCTGCATCTGGCGCCGCGCGCCGTCACGCTGCTGACCAAGACGCCGGACCTGCCGGGCGGGTCCAGCAACCACGCCCAGGGCGGCATCGCCGCCGCCATCGGACCCGGCGACGGGCCGGAGGCGCACGCCGCCGACACGGTGGCCGCGGGGGCGGGGTTCGTGGACGCGGGCCGCGCCCTGCT